>CALMOI010000320.1 GCA_937871735.1 uncultured Comamonadaceae bacterium | reverse complement strand
AACCGAATTCCATGTAGCGCTGCTTGCAAATTTGCTTGGCAGCTTCGCGGGCGGGCTTGAGCCATTCGCGGGCATCGAACTTGTCTGGGTTTTCAAACAAGAACTTGCGCACCGCGCCAGTCATGGCCAAGCGGATGTCGGTGTCGATGTTGATCTTGCGCACGCCGTGCTTGATGGCTTCTTGGATCTCAGCGATAGGCACGCCGTAGGTTTCCTTCATCTTGCCGCCGTACTGGTTGATGATGGCCAGCAGGTCTTGCGGCACGCTGGAAGAGCCGTGCATCACCAAGTGAGTGTTGGGGATACGGGCGTGAATTTCCTTGACGCGGCTGATGGCCAGCACGTCGCCAGTGGGCGGGCGGGTGAATTTGTAAGCACCGTGGCTGGTGCCAATGGCAATCGCCAGCGCGTCCAGCTGCGTGGCTTTGACGAACACCGCTGCTTCTTCCGGATCGGTGAGCATTTGGCTGTGGTCGAGCTTGCCTTCCGCGCCCACGCCGTCTTCTTCGCCCGCGTCGCCGGTTTCCAGGTTGCCCAAGCAGCCCAATTCACCTTCAACGGTAGCGCCGATTTGGTGCGCCATCGCCACCACTTGCTGGGTCACCGCCACGTTGTAGGCGAAGTCGGAAGGGGTCTTGCCGTCTTCAAGCAGCGAGCCGTCCATCATCACCGAGCCAAAGCCCAAGCCCAGCGCGCCTTGGCAGATCTTGGGAGAAGTGCCGTGATCTTGGTGCATCACCAGCGGGATGTGCGGATAGGCTTCGCAAGCGGCTTGGATCAGGTACTTGATGAAGTGCTCCCCCGCGTATTTGCGAGCACCCGCACTGGCTTGCAAGATCACGGGCGCGCCAACTTCATCCGCAGCGGCCATCACGGCCTGAACCTGTTCCAAGTTGTTGACGTTGAAAGCCGGAATGCCGTAGCCGTTGACGGCAGCGTGATCCAGCAGTTCGCGCATCGAGACGAGAGCCATAGTGGTGTTTCCAAAAAGTTGAGAAGGGGGCAAATTCGGGGCTGTAACCGCGTGGTAACTTTGAGTTACGCGCGGCAATTTTAGCGGCCTAATCGGCCGCCCTCCTCAGCTGACGCGGCAGATTTTCAACATATTGGTGCCACCGGGCGAGCCCATAGGTTCGCCGCAAGTGATGGCATACACATCGCCGGTTTTAACGATGTTGCGCTGTTTCAGGTGCTTTTCAGCATCCAACAAGGCGGTATCGCGGTCGGCGCTGGTGTCCATCAAGAGCGGGCGCACGTTGCGGTACAAGGTCATGCGGCGCTGAGTGCTGAGTTTGGAGGTCAGTGCGTAAATCGGGATGTGGATGTGGTGACGACTCATCCACAGCGGCGTGGAACCCGACTCGGTCAGCGCCACAATCGCCTTTGCACCCAAGTGGTGCGCCGTGAACAAGGCACCCATCGCAATCGACTGGTCAATGCGGGCAAAAGTTTGGCCGGTGAAATCAGTGTCCAGAGAGGCGGGTTCGGCGGCGTGTGCTTCTTCAGCGGCAGCGCAGATTTTGGCCATCTCTTGCACGGTTTCCAGCGGGTACTTGCCCGCCGCAGTTTCAGCCGACAGCATCACGGCATCGGTGCCGTCCAGCACGGCGTTGGCCACGTCGCTCACTTCGGCGCGGGTGGGCACCGGGTTGGTGATCATGCTTTCCATCATTTGCGTGGCGGTAATCACCACTTTGTCATGGATGTGCGCCAGCTTGATCATGCGTTTTTGCAGTGCGGGCACCGTGGCGTTGCCCACTTCCACCGCCAAATCACCACGCGCGACCATGATGCCGTCGCTGGCTTTGAGGATTTCTTCCAAGCGCGGAATGGCTTCAGCGCGCTCGATTTTGGCGATCAGCCCCGGCTTGTGGCGGTACTCGGCAGCGGCCACGTTGCACAACTGGCGCGCCATTTCCATGTCGGTGGCGTTTTTCGGAAAGCTCACGGCCACGTAATCGGCTTGGAAACTCATGGCGGTTTTGATGTCGTCCATGTCTTTGCCGGTCAACGCCGGGGCGGTCAAACCACCGCCTTGTTTGTTGATGCCCTTGTTGTTCGACAACTCGCCGCCCAGCTTGACGGTGGTGAGCACTTCTTCGCCACGCACCGCATCCACGATCAGCACGATCAGGCCGTCGTTGAGCAGCAGCAAATCGCCCGCTTTCACGTCACGCGGCAGCTCTTTGTAATCCAAGCCCACGCCGTTGATGTCGCCCGGTGCGGTGCGCGAGGCATCCAGCACGAAAGGCTGACCGGGCTCCAGCATCACTTTGCCTTCCGCAAATTTGCCGACGCGGATTTTGGGGCCTTGCAAGTCGGCCATGATGGCCACTTCGCGGCCCGCACGGGCGGCGGCTTCGCGGACCAAGCGGGCGCGGTCAATGTGATCTTGCGCCTTGCCGTGGCTGAAGTTGAGCCGCACGACGTTCACGCCGGCGCGGATCATGGCTTCCAGCATCGCGGGATCGCTGGAGGCCGGGCCAAGGGTGGCCACAATTTTGGTTGCGCGTGTGCTCATGTGAGTTGTCTCCTGTAATTTGTTTTCAATTTTCCCACGAATCAAGTTACAAACCTACGACAGCGGCACGCCCACTGCAACATGCAGCGCGCTGCTGTATCAGGATGTCCGAGTCTCAGGCCGCCAGCATCAACTGCTCTAGCTTCACCGCATCCACACAGAAGGCGCGAATGCCTTCGGCCAGCTTTTCGGTGGCCATTGCGTCGTCATTCAGGGCGTAACGGAAGCTGGCTTCGTTGTACTGCACCGGGGGCAAATCCAGCGCTTGCGCGGCTTCGGCGCTCAGCGTGGGTGTCAACGGGATGTCGCTCGCGGCCAATTGCGCCAGCAATTCGGGGGCAATGGTCAGCAAATCGCAGCCTGCCAAACCGACGATCTGGCCCACGTTGCGAAAGCTCGCGCCCATCACCTCGGTGGCGATGCCGAACTTTTTGTAGTGGTTGTAAATGTGGCGCACCGACTTCACGCCGGGGTCGTTCACACCAGCATGGGCGGCTTCGTCCCAAGCAGCGCCTGCCGATTTCTTGTACCAATCGTAGATGCGACCCACGAACGGCGAGATCAATTGCACCTTGGCCTGACCGCAAGCCACGGCTTGGCAAAACGCGAACAGCAGCGTCAGATTGGTGTGGATGCCTTGGCGCTCCAGTTCGGCAGCGGCTTGTATGCCTTCCCAAGTGGCGGCAATTTTGATCAGCACGCGGCTGGAATCCACGCCTTGGGCGCGGTACAACTCGATCAAACGCAGGGCGCGGGCCACGGTGGCGGCGGTGTCGAAGCTCAAACGCGCATCCACCTCAGTGGAAACACGCCCCGGAATCAGCGACAAAATTTCGCAGCCAAAACGCACCAGCAGGTGATCCATCACCACATCAAGCGGCTGGCCTCGGTGGGCAGCCACGGTCTGCGCCAGCAACGGCGCGTAGTCCGGCTTTTGCACCGCCTTGAGGATCAGCGAGGGGTTGGTGGTGGCATCGTGGGGCGCAAAAGCGGCAATTTGTTTGAAATCGCCAGTGTCGGCCACCACGGTGGTGAATTGTTTGAGGGCGTTGAGTTGGTTCATGCGTTGAATTATGAATGCAACAAAGTTACAGTCCGACGTTGTTCATTCGCTTCCGTTACTGAGTAAAAAATCTCATGCTTGACCGTATCAAGGCTTCTCTTTCTTCCCTCGCTCCGGCGGAACAACGCGTGGGCAAGTTGGTGCTGGCCGATCCACGCGCTTTTGCGAATTTACCGGTCAGTACGCTATCAGAACGTGCCCATGTCAGCAAACCCACCGTGGTGCGCTTTTGCCGCAGCATGGGCTACGACGGCCTGAGCGATTTCAAGTTGAAGCTGGCGGGCAGCGTGAGCGAGGGCGTGCCTTTCATCCACCGCAGCGTTGATGTGGACGACAAAACCAACGATGTTTTGGTCAAGGTCATCGACAACACCGTGGCGGCTTTTTTGAAGTACCGCAACGATGCCAGCACCGGCTCCATCGAAAAAGCCGCCGAGGCTTTGGCTGCCACCTACAAAACCGGCAAGCGCATCGAGTTTTTTGGCGTGGGCAATTCAGGCATCGTCGCGCAAGATGCGCAGCACAAGTTTTTCCGCTTGGGCGTGAACACCATTGCCTACAGCGATGGTCATATGCAGGTGATGAGTGCGTCGCTGCTGCATCCGGGCGATTGCGTGGTGATCATTTCCAATTCAGGCCGCACCCGTGATTTGATGGATGCGTGTGACATTGCCCGCAAGCACGGCGCAACCACCATCGTCATCACTGCCAGTGGTTCGCCGCTGGCCACGGCAGGTCATATTCACTTGGCCGCCGACCACCCGGAAGGCTATGACCGCTACAGCCCGATGGTGTCACGCCTGCTGCACCTGATGATCATTGACATCTTGGCCACCTGCGTGGCCCTGCGCATTGGCGGCGGTCACTTGCAACCGCTGCTGCGAGAGATCAAGAACAACCTGCGAGCCAAGCGGTACACCTGAGTCAAGTCTCTTCAAGCCAAGGTCTCGACCTCAAAACCCACAATGTTACGGCTGGCTTTGCTGAATTCTGTACCGATCA
>CALMOI010000319.1 GCA_937871735.1 uncultured Comamonadaceae bacterium | reverse complement strand
GGGCAAGGAAAGGGGCGGGCGCAGGGGGGCGGGGCGCGCGGTGTATCGCCGGCGGCCAAAGCGGTACACCAACAGCGCCCAAAAGCCCTGCGCATCCCAACGACCGCCGTGAGCAGCCAAATCTTGTCGAATTTCATTGAACATAGCTTGTGTAGCCCGAGCCCTTAGAACATCTGCCGCCAAGTGTAGGTTCCGTTCAACACCAAACCCAAGCCCAGCAGTTCCAGTACGTTGCTCATAGACAGGCCCATCAAGTCCAGTTGAAGCAGCGCATCCGTTTCATGGAATGAAACGGCTCGCAAGATCATTAACACAATCAGCAAACACACGCCAAGTACCACTTGACCACAGTAGGGCCAAAGATGTGACAGACGGGTACGCAGCCAACCCAAGGTACCCAAGCCCAAGCAAAGCGCCACAGCGACCAGGGCATATTGAAGCAAGCGCCGGTCTTCATACCAACCGTCAACATGCGACCACGCGCGCAATGTCAACAGCACCAACTGATCCAGTTTCAGCAAGGTATTGCCAGCCAACACCACCAGCACAACCACGGCAACACGCCAGCCCCAATCGTCACCCAGTTCATCGTGCGCCAGGACTGCGCAAACAACGCACATCCACGCCGCCGCGAGGTAAGTGACCGCCAGCAGAAAATCTGACCAGTCGAGCAACCGGATTAAATCCGACCACTCCGCATAGCCCGTAGACCAAATTTCAGCCCAAGTGCTCATCAGTTTGTGTCGTCCGGCATGCATTTGTCCTGACAGGGATGGCCTGCTGCGAAAGAGGCAGCGCTTTGCCCAGCAGTAGCAAGGCTGACCAGCGGTTACGCAAGGCCAATTGATTCACCAGCACAGGCCCAGCAACGCCCATCAGCAAACCGAGCGTGAGATGCAGCGGCAACACATCCACCCCGACTCGGTGCAAAACGATGCGAGTTGCTGCTGTAAAAAACACATGAAACAGGTAAATGGCATAAGACGCTGTGCCGATGCGCGCCAGCCATCGCCACTCCCAGGACGGCACCAAACACAGGGCACACAACATAACCCCCATCACCAGCACCCACAAAGTGCGGCGATCGGTGCCGAAACCAAGTGCGCCCAAGTGGGTGGCAGCACTCCATGCCAGCAGGCACAACACCATCAAGATGGCAGGACGACGCAGCCAAGGCTGGAGATTCAACCGCGTGATGGCCAAGCCCACCATAAAGTAAGGCAGCAAGTAAAACGCCCCCTCAATGCTGAACATGTACCACCCTTTGGGTGCCCAAACGTACACCAAGCCAGCAACCATACAGGTCATGACCATGCCGATGCGGGTGTTCATGACGCGTGCCAGCTCCAGCAACCAAACCACCAAAAACACCCAAAACAACGATTCCAAAAACCAAAAATGCGCTACAGGCTCTAGATGCAAATGCCACCAGTTGTAAGCTTTGGCATGGGTTCCTGGCACTAGATTTTGCAAGACAGCGAACA
>CALMOI010000318.1 GCA_937871735.1 uncultured Comamonadaceae bacterium | reverse complement strand
CTCCGTGCATCACCGCAAAGGCGCGAATCGAGGGCAATTTGCTGCCCGGCTTGAGCACCTGCCCCGCGATTTGCCCGCGCAGGCCGTCCACGATCTGTGTGACCAAGGGGGTCTGGATGTCTGTGCGGAGTGTGAGCATGAAAAAACGCAAAAGGACGAATTCTGCTACGACTGGCGCATGCACCGAATCGGGGAATCCATGTACAGGATTTTTGGCCTGCACAGTGTTCAAAAACTTTCGTGTTTTTGTATATGGGTGAATTGGCGCATGACTTCTAAAGTTCGCTCCATTCCCTCAACACGGACACCAAAACCATGTCACAACACACCGAACAGACCAACGCCGCCCTCATGACCCGCCGTCACGCCGCTGTGGCGCGTGGTGTGGGCCAAGCCCACGAAATTTTTGTGAAGAAGGGCCTCAACGCTGAAGTCTGGGATGTCGAAGGCAAGCGTTACATCGACTTCGCTGGCGGCATTGCCGTGCTCAACACCGGTCACCTGCACCCGCAAGTGGTGGCAGCCGTGCAAGCCCAACTGGAGCTGTACACCCACACCTGCTTCCAAGTGCTGGCCTACGAACCCTATGTCGAGTTGGCCGAACAACTCAACGCAATGGCCCCCGGCAACTTCGCCAAGAAGAGCCTGTTTTTGACCACCGGCTCCGAAGCTGTCGAAAACGCCATCAAAGTGGCCCGCGCTTACACAGGCCGTTCGGGCGTGATCGCCTTTACCGGCGGCTACCACGGTCGCACGCTGCTGACCCTGGGCCTGACCGGCAAAGTCGCCCCATACAAGCTGGGCTTTGGCCCCTTCCCCGGTGAAATTTTCCATGCCCGCTACCCCAACGAACTGCACGGCGTGAGCGTGGAAGATGCGCTGCACTCGGTCGAGCAAATCTTGAAAAACGACATTGAAGCCAGCCGCGTGGCCGCCTTCATCGTCGAGCCAGTGCAAGGCGAAGGCGGCTTCTACGCCGCCCCGGCTGAATTCATTGTGGGCCTGAAAGCCTTGGCCGACCAACACGGTATCTTGCTGATTGCCGACGAAGTGCAAACCGGCGCAGGCCGCACCGGCACTTGGTTTGCCTGCGAACAATGGCCCGTTGCGCCCGACCTGATCACCACCGCCAAATCTTTGGCCGGCGGCTTCCCGCTGTCTGGCGTGGTGGGTCGCGCTGAAGTGATCGACGCACCCGGCCCCGGCGGCTTGGGCGGCACCTACGCGGGCAGCCCGATTGCCGTGGCCGCCGCGCTGGCCGTGATCAAAGCCTTCCGTGAAGAAAACCTGCTGGAACGCAGCAAAGCCGTGGGCGCACGTTTGACCAAGGGCATGAAGGCGATGGCCGAGCAATTCCCGGTCATCAGCGATGTGCGCGGCTTGGGCGCGATGGTGGCGATGGAGCTGTGCGAAGACGGCGACCTGAGCCGCCCCGATGCCGCCTTGACCAAGCGCGTGGTGGCCGAAGCCGCACGCCGAGGTTTGATCTTGTTGTCCTGCGGCACCTACGGTAACGTGATTCGCGTGCTGGTACCCTTGACTGCCTCCGACAGCCTGCTCGACGAAGGTCTGGCCGTGCTGGCCGACAGCTTCGCGGCTGTCCAATAAACGCAGCGACTGAGCGGGAGTTACACATGTCCACTGCAGAACCCTTGGTGCGCTTCACGCGCGTCCAAAAAACCTACGACGGCGACCAATTGGTGGTGCGCGATCTGAATTTGGATGTCCAGCGCGGCGAGTTCCTCTCGCTGCTGGGGCCATCGGGTCCGGGCAAAACCACCACGCTGATGATGCTGGCCGGGTTCGAGTCGCCCACAGCGGGCGACATCTTGCTCGATGGCCGCCAAATCACCGGCACGCCACCGCACAAGCGCAATTTCGGCATGGTGTTTCAAAACTACGCCTTGTTCCCGCACTTGAGCGTGGGCGAGAACGTGGCTTACCCGCTCACCGTGCGCAAAGTGCCCAAGGCCGATCAACACCGCCGTGTGCAACGTGCGCTGGAAATGGTGCGCCTGTCGGGCATGGCCGACCGCTTGCCCGGCCAAATGTCGGGCGGCCAGCAGCAGCGCGTGGCGCTGGCACGCGCCTTGGTGTTTGAGCCGCAACTGGTGCTGATGGACGAGCCGCTGGGCGCGCTCGACAAGCAACTGCGCGAGCACATGCAGCTCGAACTCAAAGAGCTGCACCGCCAACTGGGCGTGACCTTCGTCTACGTGACCCACGACCAAGGCGAGGCGCTGACCATGAGCGACCGCGTGGCCGTGTTCAACGAAGGCGTGATTCAGCAGCTTTCCAGCGCCGAAGCCTTGTACGAAACCCCGGCCAACCGCTTTGTGGCGGGCTTTGTCGGCGACAGCACCGTGCTGCGCGGCACGCTGGACGCCAGCGGCGCGCTGGCCTTGCCCGACGGCTCGTTGCTGGCGGGCACCAACGTCAACCAAGCCAAACCCGGTGCGCCGGTGGAAGCGTGCGTACGCCCCGAGCGCATCGTGCTGCACTGCGAACCGAATCCGGGCCGCGCCTCGATGCTGTCGGCCAAAGTGACCCGCGTGATTTACTTTGGCGACCACTTGCGGCTGCTGTGCTACATCGGCCCCGGCCAGCCCGAGGCCACCGTGAAAGTGCCGCTGACCGAACTGCACGGGGCCAGCCCCCCGCAACCGGGCGCGCTGGTGTACCTGGAATTCCCGCCCGCCAGCACCCGCATTTACGCGATTTGATTTCCGTTTTCCCCTGACCCTGCGTTTTTCACCCTCACTCACTGCAAAGGACTTTCGTCATGAACAAGAGCCTCCTCGTCTGCGCTTTGGCCGCTTGCATTGCTGCGCCCGCCTTGGCCGATCAGCAAATCACCATCGTGAACTTTGGCGGGGCCAACGGCAACGCGCAAAAGAAAGCCTATTACGACGCGTTTGAAAAGACCGGCACCAAAGTGGTGGCGGTGGAATACAACGGCGAACAAGCCAAGATCAAAGCCATGGTCGAAACCAAGAAAGTGACTTGGGACTTGGTGGAAGTTGAAAGCCCTGACGTGCAGCGCGGCTGCGACGAAGGTCTGTTTGAAAAGCTGGACTACACCAAGATCGTCCCCGTGACCGACTTGCTGCCGTCGGCGCTCAATTCTTGCGGCGTGGGCTTTTTCGTGTGGTCAACCGTGATGGCTTATGACGGCGACAAGCTCAAAACCGCGCCCAAAACTTGGGCCGATTTCTGGGATGTGAAGAAATTCCCCGGCAAGCGCGGCATGCGCAAGGGCGCGCGCTACAACTTGGAATTCGCGCTGATGGCCGACGGCGTGGCCCCGGAAGATGTCTACAAAGTGCTGGCGACTCCCGCTGGTGCCGAGCGCGCCTTCAAGAAGCTGACCGAACTCAAGCCCAACATCCAATGGTGGGAAGCGGGCGCACAACCGCCCCAGTTCTTGGTCGCAGGTGACGTGGTGATGTCCACCGCCTACAACGGCCGCATCGACGCTGCCCAGCGCGAAGGCAAAAACCTGAAGATCACTTGGACAGGCGGCATTTTTGACCTGGACTACTGGGTCATTCCCAAGGGCGCTGCTAATAAGGAAACGGCCATCAAGTTCATGAACTTCGCCATGAAGCCTGAGAACCAAGCCGTCTACGCGCAAAACATCGCTTACGGCCCGACCAACACCAAGGCGCTGACCAAGTTGCCCGCCAAGGTGCTGGCTGATTTGCCGACATCGACCGCTAACGCCAAGACCGCGCTGCAATTCAACGTGAACTTCTGGGCCGACCAAGGCGAGGCGCTCGAGAAGCGCTTCGCGGCCTGGGCTACCCGCTAAGCACCCCGCAGGAGCACCATCGCCATGCAAGTCCCCACCAGCACCGCCCCCATGATGACGAACGACGACCGGCG
>CALMOI010000317.1 GCA_937871735.1 uncultured Comamonadaceae bacterium | reverse complement strand
GATTGGCCAGCGACGAAGGCAAGTATTCTTTGACCGCGACTTGCTGACCTTCGCTGTCTACTGCGAGGTAGACAACACCAAAGCCCCCCGCCGACAGACGGCGCACCACGCGGTATCCGCCGATGACCGTGTCAGGTGGAAGCGGTGCAGGTTTGACCTTTGACATAATTTGGGACGGGTTGACCACAGGCAGAGGCTTTAATTTTGGATTTCGATCCAGCGAATCTCCTGGTACCGCCCTATCACAGCACAGGAAAACAGGAACCTCAATGTCAGTTTACAGCATGACCGGCTATGCCTGCCTCCAGCACAGCAGCACTGACAACAACTCGCTTGTCACCGAAGCGCGAAGCACCGCCAGCGCCCGCTTGGGCCTTGAAATTCGCTCGGTCAACAGCCGATTTTTGGACTTGAGCTTCAAGCTCAGCGACGAGTTGCGCCAACACGAACCCGCCTTGCGCGAGTTGCTCACCCAGCGCCTTAAGCGCGGCAAAGTCGAGGTGCGCGCCGGGTTGGACAACACCGGTGCTGGCACGCTGACCGAGCCCTCGCCGCGCATGTTGCAGCGCCTGAACGCGGCGCAAGACAACGTCCGCGCCTGGTTGCCCCAAGCCGCGCCATTGAGCGTGGCCGAAGTGCTGCGCCTCTCGGCTGGCGAGCAAAATCACTCGACAGATCTCGGCGCTGAGCTGCTGCCGCTGACGCAGCGCGCCTTGGCTGCGCTGCTGGAATCGCGCGAACGCGAAGGCGCACGCTTGGCCACCATGCTGCAAGACCGCATCGAACAATTGCGCCAACTGGCACGCCAAGCCGCACCGCTGATTCCGCAATTGGTCGAGCAGCAACGCAACCGCTTTTTAGAACGTTGGAAAGACGCGATGGCGCTGACTGACGGCAGCACCTTGCCCGAAGCCGCGCAAGACCGCGCCTTGACCGAAGCCACCGCCTTCGCCATCCGCATCGACGTGGCCGAGGAGCTGACCCGCCTCGATTCCCACCTCGATGAGCTCAGCCGCTTGATCCAAAAAGGCGGCGAAATCGGCAAACGACTGGACTTTTTGATTCAAGAGTTACACCGTGAAGCCAATACGATGGGCTCCAAGTCCGCCGCGCTGGAGCTGACACGCATCTCGGTCGACATGAAAGTGCTGATTGAGCAAATGCGCGAGCAAGTTCAAAACATCGAGTAGTCTCACGGCCCTTCTTCCCCCTCTCGCGGCTTGGTCAAACGTTGGCTGTGGCTGCTTTTTTTGCATGATCTGACATGGATTACCCCGGAAATTTATTTGTGGTGGCCGCCCCCAGCGGGGCTGGCAAGTCGAGCTTGGTCAAGGCTTTGCTGGAGCTGGACTCGCTGGTGCAGCCTTCGGTGTCGCACACCACCCGCCCGCCGCGCGGCCAAGAAAAACATGGCCGCGAGTACTTCTTCGCCTCCAACGCCGAGTTCGACGGCATGGTGCTGGGCGAGGCATTCTTGGAATGGGCGCACGTGCACGGCAACCGCTACGGCACCTCGAAAAAAGTCGTGGAAGAGCGGCTGATTGCAGGCTCCGATGTGATCTTGGAAATCGACTTTCAAGGTGCCATCCAAATCAAGAAAATCTTCCCCAATGCAGTGTTGATTTTCATCCTGCCGCCGAGCTGGGAAGAGCTGCGCTCGCGCCTGGAACGCCGAGGCGAAGATGCCGACGATGTGATCGCCTTGCGCCTGCGCAACGCCCGCATTGAGCTGGCACAGACCAAAGAATTCGACTTCGTTATAATCAATGAGTTATTCGAGCGGGCTTTGTTCGACCTCAAAGCGGTCATCCACGCCCAGCGACTCAAGTACACGGCGCAACGCCGTGCCCGCGCCGATACCTTCCGCGCCCTCAATATCGACTAGCTCCTAGGAAACCGCCATGGCCCGCATCACCGTTGAAGACTGCCTGCAACAAATCCCGAACCGCTTCCAACTGGTCTTGGCTGCCACGTACCGCGCCCGCATGTTGAGCCAAGGTCACGCACCCAAAATCGAAAGCCGCAACAAGCCTTGCGTTACCGCTCTGCGTGAAATCGCAGCAGGCAAAGTCGGTCTGGAAATGCTGAAAAAAGTGCCGGGCTAAAGCCTCGCGACTCACACTGCGTCAGGGCTGCTCATGCGGCCACTGTCGTCATCCTAAGCACCGTTCAGCGGTGCTTTTTTTCGTCTGAGCGAGGGATAGTGTGTCCACGCTACATTTAAGGCATGAGCACGGATACCCCAAAACCTCCCATGCCCGGCAGCATGCCCAAACCATCGTCCCTGCCCGCTTCGCCTCCCGCCGCGATGGCCAATGCGGCTGCGGCCAGCTTTGCAGCGCTGACTGCGCGCCTAGATTACTTGGACGCGCGCGACATCGAGAAAGTGCGCCAAGCCTATCGCTTTGCCGATCAAGCCCACTTGGGCCAAATGCGCAAGAGCGGCGAGCCCTACATCACACACCCCATTGCCGTCGCCGGCCAGTGCGCCGAGTGGAAGCTAGACGCCGAAGCCCTGATGGCCGCCTTGCTGCACGATGCGATGGAAGACTGCGGCATCACCAAAATCGACCTGATCGAGCGCTTTGGTGCGCCCGTCGCCGAGCTGGTTGATGGCCTGACCAAGCTCGACAAGCTGGAATTCAACACCCGCGAAGAAAACCAAGCCGAGTCGTTTCGCAAGATGCTGTTGGCTATGGCACGCGACCCGCGTGTGATCTTGATCAAGCTGGCCGACCGCACCCACAACATGCGCACGATGGGCGACATGCCGCGCTCCAAGTGGGCTCGCATCGCCAATGAGACGCTGGACATTTACGTGCCCATCGCGCACCGCTTGGGGCTGAACCAGACCTACCGCGAGCTGCAAGATTTGGCCTTTCAGCACCTGCGGCCTTGGCGCTATGCAGTGCTGAAAAAAGCCGTGACCCGCGCCCGCAACCGACGACGGGACTTGATGCAAAAAGTGCAGCGCGATGTCGAAGCCGCTTTTGCCGAAACGGGCATGACAGTGCGCACCACAGGCCGCGAGAAATCGCTGTTTTCCATTTACCAAAAGATGGCG
>CALMOI010000316.1 GCA_937871735.1 uncultured Comamonadaceae bacterium | reverse complement strand
TGGCCGCGCTGATGGAGTTCCACGCCAACAACCCCGACGCGCCCAACAAGCCGGTGGCGATCATGATGGTCTACAACGACACGCCCGCCGCCGTGCTGGCGCTGAAGAAATCCGGCATCAAAACCCCCGCCGACCTCAGCGGCAAAAAGCTGGGCGCGCCGGTGTTTGACGCGGGCCGCCGCGCCTTCCCGATCTTTGCCAAGGCCAACAAAGTCAGCAACGTGCAGTGGATTGCGATGGATCCGTCCCTGCGCGAAACCATGCTGGCGCGTGGTGATTTGGACGCCATCACCGGCTTCAGCTTCACCTCGCTGCTGAATTTGGAGGCACGCGGCGTCAAAGCCGAAGACGTGGTGCTCATGCCCTACCCGGCTTACGGCGTGAAGCTGTACGGCAACGCCATCATCGCCTCGCCCAAAATCTTGAAAGAGAACCCCGCCGCCGTCAAAGCCTTCTTGCTCGCCTTCACCAAGGGCGTCAAGGACGTGGTGAGCAACCCCGCCGCAGCCATTGCCGACGTGAAAGCGCGTGACGGCATCATCAACGTGCCGATGGAAACCCGCCGCCTGCAACTGGCGATTGACAACGTGATCGCCAGCCCCAACGCCCGCGCTGAGGGCTTCGGGCAAATCAACGGCCCGCGCCTGTCGCTGATGGCCTCGCAAGTGGCTGACGCTTACGCCACCAAAACCCGCGTCAACCCCGACGCGGTGTGGAACGGCAGCTTCTTGCCCACCAAGGCTGAGTTGAACGTGCTGCCTGCCGCCAAGAAGTAACACGGCGAAAAAATAAGGCATCACCATGAGCACCGCCGATGCACCACGCTGGTTCGTGGACTTTGACAACGTCTGGCTGGCCTACAACGCCGAGTTAGAAAAGCAAGGGCAATTTGCGGTCGAAGCCATCGACCTCAAAGTGCGCCAAGGCGAATTCATCGCCATCGTCGGGCCGTCGGGCTGCGGCAAATCAACCTTCATGAAACTCGCCACCGGCCTGAAAATGCCCAGCCGAGGCACGATCCAGATCGACGGCCAGCCGGTGACTGGGCCGTTGAAGATCTCGGGCATGGCGTTTCAAGCCTCGTCGCTGCTGCCGTGGCGTACCACGGTGGACAACGTGCTGCTGCCGCTGGAAATCGTCGAACCCTACCGCTCCAACTTCAAGGCCAAGCGCCCGGAATACGAAGCGCGAGCGCGCAAGTTGCTGCAAAAAGTGGGCTTGTCGGGCTACGAAGACAAGTTTCCGTGGCAACTGTCGGGCGGCATGCAGCAGCGCGCCAGCATCTGCCGCGCGCTGATCCACGAGCCCAAGATGCTGCTGCTGGACGAGCCCTTTGGCGCGCTGGACGCCTTCACCCGCGAAGAGCTGTGGTGCATCCTGCGCGACCTGCACGCCGAGCAGCAGTTCAACGTCATCTTGGTCACGCACGACCTGCGCGAATCGGTGTTCCTGGCCGACACGGTCTACGTGATGAGCAAGAGCCCGGGCCGCTTTGTGGTCAAGCGCGACATCGACCTGCCGCGCCCGCGTGACCTGGAACTGACCTACACCCCCGCCTTCACCGACATCGTCCACGAGCTGCGCGGCCACATCGGGGCCATGCGCAAATCTGGCGCAGTCATCAACCAATAAGGGCTGCATCATGAATTCAAAGCAAATTGAACGCTGGTCGCCTTGGGTGCTGCTGGTGTCGGTGGTGGTGTTGTGGCAGGTGCTGTGCTCGGTGCTGAACGTGTCGGAATTCATCTTCCCCAGCCCGCTGCGGATCTGGTCGCAGTTTTTGGAGTTCAAGGGCGAGATTGCCGCCCACGCCTGGCGCACCTACTGGGTGACGATGGTGGGCTTTGGCTTGGCTATCGTGGTGGGCGTGCTGCTGGGCTTTGTGATTGGCAGCTCGCGCTTGGCCTATACCGCCATCTACCCGCTGATGACGGCGTTCAACGCCCTGCCCAAAGCCGCTTTTGTGCCGATTTTGGTGGTGTGGTTTGGCATCGGCATTGGCCCGGCGATCTTGACCTCGTTCTTGATCTCGTTTTTCCCGATCATGGTCAACATCGCCACCGGCTTGGCGACACTGGAGCCCGAGCTGGAAGACGTGCTGCGCGTGCTGGGGGCCAAGCGCTGGGACGTGCTGGTCAAAGTCGGCTTGCCGCGCTCGATGCCCTACTTTTACGGCTCGCTCAAAGTCGCCATCACGCTGGCTTTTGTCGGCACCACGGTGTCGGAGATGACGGCGGCCAACGAAGGCATCGGCTACTTGCTGATCTCGGCGGGCTCGGCGATGCAGATGGGCCTGGCCTTCGCGGGCCTGGTGGTGGTGGGCGCGATGGCGATGGCGATGTACGAGCTGTTCAGCGTCATCGAAAAGCGCACCACGGGTTGGGCGCACCGGGGCTCACAAGGGCACTGAACGCCAGCGACAATCGCGCCCATGACTTGGCACGCCCGTTTGCAATTGGATTACCGCCTGGAAGCCGGGCGCACTGTGGCCCGTTACCTGCACGAGGGGCCACTGCGCGTGCTGCAAAGTCTCTACCCCGAGGGCGATGCGATTTGCCACAACGTGCTCGTCCACCCGCCCGGCGGGCTGGTCGGCGGCGACACGCTGGACATCAGCGCCCAACTCGCCCCCGGCACGCACGCGCTGATCACCACGCCGGGT
>CALMOI010000315.1 GCA_937871735.1 uncultured Comamonadaceae bacterium | reverse complement strand
AACCAGCGGAAGATTTCAAATTCCTTGGCCGAGAGCTGGGCCAGTGGGTCGTCAGCCTGCGCGGCCCGCTGGTGCCGGGCTACATCGGGGCTGAGGAACAGGCCGCCCGCCTGCACGCTGCGCACCGCCTCGACCAGGGTTTCGGGTTGGCTGGTCTTGGTGACGTAGCCGCGCGCGCCCACTTGCAGGGCGCGGGTCACAAACTGGGCGTCGTCATGCATGCTGAAGGCCAGCGTCCGCGCGGCGGGCTCGCGTGCCAGCATGCGGCGGATCAGCTCAATGCCGCCCACCCCGGCCATCGAGATGTCCACCACGCTCACATCGGGCTGGTGCAGGCAGAACTGGGCGTAGCCCTCGTCGGCGCTGGCGGCTTCGGCCACGATGCGCAAGTCGGCGTGGCGTTCCAAAAAGCGGTGGTAGCCCGAACGCACCACGGCATGGTCATCGACCAGCAGGATGCGGATCATGGCTGGCCCTCGACAGGGCTGGCGCTGTGGTGGTGGATGGCAAAGCGCGCCGCCACTTCGGTGCCGCCTGCGGGCAGGCGCTGGAGGCGCAGCGTGCCGCCCAGGCTGTGGCAGCGCTCGCGCATGCCGACCAGTCCCAAGCCGCTGCCGGGCTGCTCGCTGGGGATGCCGCAGCCATCGTCTTGTACGGTCAGGGTCAGTTCACCGCCGCTGCCTGTGGCCGTGTAGTGCAGGCTGACGCTGGCGTGCTGTGCCTGGGCGTGCTTGGCGATGTTGGTCAGGCTTTCTTGCACCAAGCGGTAGAGGGTGATGTTGTGGACTTCGCCCAGTTGGTTGATGGGGTGGGTGCTGTCGCCGCCGTCGTCAATGTGCAGCGTGCAGGGGATGCGGTGCCGCCGCGACCAAGCCGAGGTCAGCACTTGCAGGCAGTCGGCCAGCCCCAGGTCGTCCAGCGCGGTGGGGCGCAGGCGCTCCAGCATGCCGCGCACCACCGCGTGCAGGTGGCTGGCGGTCTGGCTGATGGACTGGGCGCTGGCGTGGGCTTCGGGCAGGCTGCCTCGGGTGTCGTGCGCGATAGAGGCGGCATCCACCTTGATCGCCACGCAGTACTGCCCGATCTCGTCATGCAGCTCTTGCGCCAAGTGGCGGCGCTCTTGCTCTTGCAAGGTGATGAGCTGGCGCGCCAGCAGCCGGTTTTGTTCGAGCATGCGCAGGTTCTGCGTTTCGGCGATTTGCCGGGCGCGCACCTCGTCGGCCAGCTCGCGGGCGCGGCGGCGGCTGTAGACGGCTAGGCACAGCGACAGCACCAGCAGCGTCAGCGGCAATTCGTCGATTTGCAAGGTTTCGTAGCGACTCATCCAACTCAGCAGGGCTTCGGACAGCTCCAGTCGCCCAGGCAGTACAAAAAAGCCGCAGACCACAGCGGCGATCCAGAACAAATCGCGCTGCTCGGCGTGGTGGTGGCGCTGTTGGGGCGAGGTGGCGTCTGGCGCGGCATGGGGGGCTGATGGCATGTGCATGGGGCGCGATTTTGCGGCGAAATAAGGGCGGGCTATGCTCGACGCTTTGGTCTGTTTCCCAGATGGACGCTCATCCATGACTTCTTTACCCACCCGCACCATTCCCCTGACTGGGGCCAGCAACTTCCGCGACTTGGGCGGCTACGTCGGAGCCGATGGGCGGGCGCTGCGCTGGCGCACGCTGTTCCGGTCTGACCACTTGGCCGGGTTGACGGCGCAAGACCAAGCGCTGTTGCTGGACTTAGGGCTGGCGCAGGTGCTGGACTTGCGCATGGAAACCGAGCGACTGGCCGCACCCAATCGCTTGCCCGCAGGCGTTGCGCAACAGGCGCTGCCGATCACGCCGTGGGTGCTGCGGCAGATGCACGCCTTGCATTCCACCGGCCACATCCCCACGCCTGACGACGCGCTGGCCCTGATGCGACAAACCTACCGCACCTTTGTCACCGAAGAGGCCGCCACGCTCGCCACCCTGTTTCAGCGCTTGCTGAACGGGCCGGGGCCGCTGCTGTTCCACTGCACCGCAGGCAAAGACCGCACCGGCTGGGTCGCCGCCATGCTGCTGCTGGCGCTGGGCGTGCCGCGCGCGGTGGTGCTGGAAGACTATTTGCTGACCAACCAGTTGCTGCAAGTCGATCCGGCCCTCTTGCAAGCCGGGCCACCCGGCGTGATGCCGGTGCTGTGGCGCGTGCAGGCCGATTATTTGGAGGCGGGCCTGGACGAAATCGACACCCGCTGGGGCGGTGTGGACGCTTATTTAAACGACGCACTGGGCCTGGGTTACGACCAGCGCCAACGGCTGGCCGCGCTGTATTTGCAGCCTTGATCGGGCAGCGCCTGTGCCATGATCGCGGCCCGATTTATTAGCAGGAGTGCGAAGTGAGCGTTTTCAAAAAAGTAGTGCTGTTTACCGATGTCGATGGCCGGGCGCGTTTCAAAGACGAAGAAGTCGCCCTGAGCGAGGGCACGCCCCAAGCCATGCTGTCGCCGTTGCTGCCTTCAGGCGGCTACCAATTGCGGCAAAGTCCGGTGGGGTTTCGCAGCAGCTTCCACTGCACCACCAGCCCGCAATGGCTGATCGTGTTGGGCGGACAGATGGAAATCGGCCTGCAAGACGGCAGCTCGCGCATCTTCAAAGCCGGAGACCACTTCTTCTCCGCCGACACCCTGCCCGAAGGCGCAACCTTCGACGCCAGCATCCACGGCCACTGGAGCCGTCAGGTCGGCGACGAGCCTTTGCAGACGCTGTTTGTGCGGGTTTGAGGCAGCTTCGGGCACAAAAAAAGAGGGCTACGCTAGCCCTCTTTTCATTTGGTTTTCTCTGTGATTATTTCTAATCTTAGAGATTCGTTGGCCGTGATCGGCCTCGCACTAGGCGACTGGTGTTAACGGCCAAAGTTGCCGCGTGACGGGGGCTTGGGGCCGCGTGGGCCACCAAAGCCGCCGAAGCCACCGCCACCGCTGCGGCCGCCGCGTCCACGGTCAGCCATGCTGTCGATGCTGGTGCGCATCGGATCAGGTTGGCCGCCTGCGCCCACGCTGGGGCGACGCGGTTCGTGACGGGTGTTGTGCAAGTTGGTGCGCAGCGGGTCGATGTTGCGCGGCAACTCGTCACGGTCACGACGTTCGGCGTGTTGGCGCTCGGGGGCGCGGTCAAAGCTGCGTTCACGCGGGCCTGCGCCGTCACCGCGAGCGGGGCCGCCGCGTCCGGTGTTGCCGCCGCGTGGGCCTTGGGCTGATTTGGGTGCGCCGTTGTTTTGCGCTGGGCGCTCACCACGAGCACCACCGCCGCTGCGACCTGCGGGACGGCCATTGCCGCCGCCCGACTCGCCTTGCGCGGCCTTGCCGTCACGCATACGCTGCATCATTTCGCTGCGAGCGGCTTTGGCGGCTGCTTGCATCACGTCGCGGCTGGGCGGCTTGCCTGCGCCGCCCCAAATGGTTTGACGGCCCATCGCAATGGGTTCGGCTTTTTCACCGGCTTCGGGGCCAAAGCCTGCAATCACTTGCACCGCGATTTGCTGCTTGGTGAAGCGTTCGATGTCCATCATGAAGCCTTCTTCGTCCAGGCAAACCAAGCTGACGGCTTGGCCGTCATTGCCGGCGCGGCCTGTGCGGCCAATGCGGTGGACGTAGTCTTCGCTCACGTTCGGGATTTCGTAGTTGACGACGTGCGGCAACTCTTCAATGTCAATGCCACGGGCGGCAATGTCAGTCGCCACCAAGGCGCGGATGTCGCCGCTCTTGAAGCCAGCCAGCGCTTGTGTGCGGGCCGATTGGCTCTTGTTGCCGTGCAGCGCCATCGCTTGAATGCCGTTCTTGGTCAAGAACTCGGCCACGTTGTTGGCACCGAACTTGGTGCGGGTGAACACCAGCACTTGGCTCCAGTTGTTTTCTTGGATGATGTGCGCCAGCAGAGCCTTCTTTTTGCCACGACCCACCGGGTGGATGGTTTGCGTGATGCGCTGCACCGTGGTGTTGCTGGGCGTGACTTGAATGCTTTGCGGGTTCTTGAGCAAGTTGGCGGCCAGTTCGCGGATTTCATCGCTGAAAGTGGCCGAGAACAGCAAGCTTTGCTTGTCGCGCGGCACCAAGGCCAGCACCTTCTTCACGTCGTGGATGAAGCCCATGTCCAGCATGCGGTCGGCTTCGTCCAGCACCAGCATTTCGATGCTGGACAGGTCGAGGAAGCCTTGCTGCTGCAAGTCCAGCAAGCGACCAGGCGTGGCGACCAAAATGTCCACGCCGCTCTTGAGCTGCTTGATTTGCGGGTTCATGCCCACGCCGCCGAAGATCACGGTCGAGGTCAGGCTGAGGTACTTGCCGTAGTCGCGCACCGACTCTTCCACCTGAGCGGCGAGTTCGCGGGTCGGGGTCAGCACCAAAGCGCGGATGGCTTTGCCGCCGAATTTGTTTTTGCCCGCTTGGCCACGGCTGAGCTTGTCGAGCAGCGGCAGGGTGAAAGCGGCAGTTTTGCCGGTGCCGGTTTGTGCGCCAGCCAGCAAGTCTTGACCGGCCAGCACAGCGGGAATCGCTTGGGCTTGGATCGGGGTGGGGGTTTCGTAGCCTTGCTCATGCACGGCCTTGAGGATGGCCGCAGCCAAGTTCAAATCATCAAAGTTCATTTGGAGGCGCCCGTCCGGGGCGCTTGGGGCATCGGCCTGTTCCGGGGTGAAGGTTCACGACCGGGCCAGTCAAAGGCAGATGGATTGCAAGAGTGGGAGCCGGAAAAAGCTTTCTTCGTCCCCAGCAAAGTGCTGAAGTTGCAGGCAACTGGGTCCTGCAACAGCCCGCATTGTCGCATGACACGATAATTAACGTCTTTGCGCCTTGCGCGCACAGTTTCTGCAATTCCCCAAGGGTTCCCACAGCTATGGCTCAATACGTTTTTTCCATGAACCGGGTCGGCAAGATCGTGCCGCCCAAGCGTCAGATTTTGAAAGACATTTCGTTGTCCTTTTTCCCAGGTGCCAAGATTGGTGTGCTGGGTCTGAACGGCTCGGGCAAGTCCACGCTGCTCAAGATCATGGCCGGCATCGACAAAGACATCGAAGGCGAAGCCATCCCGATGGCCGGTCTGAAGATCGGATACCTGCCCCAAGAACCCAAGCTCGCTCCTGAAGAAACCGTGCGTGAAGCGGTCGAAAACGGCATGGGCGACATCAAGGCCGCCCAGCAGCGTCTGGACGAGGTCTACGCCGCCTACGCCGAAGAAGATGCCGACTTTGATGCGCTGGCCGCCGAGCAAGCCAAGCTCGAAGCCATCATCTCCACAGCGGGCGATGCGTCTGACCACCAACTGGAAATCGCCGCTGACGCGCTGCGTCTGCCGCCTTGGGATGCCGTCATCGGCAAGCTCTCCGGCGGTGAAAAGCGTCGCGTGGCGCTGTGCCGCCTGCTGCTGTCCAAGCCCGACATGCTGCTGCTCGACG
>CALMOI010000314.1 GCA_937871735.1 uncultured Comamonadaceae bacterium | reverse complement strand
GATTATGAACCAAAAACCATCGCCCATGAACGCCCTTGAACAGCAACTGCACTACCCCTTGGGCGACACCTTGCCCGCCCCCGGACGCGCCGTGGAGGTGGCCCCCGGCGTGAAATGGCTGCGCATGGGTTTGCCCTTTGCGCTCAACCACATCAACCTGTGGCTGCTGCGCGATGAGCTGGACGGCCCAAGCGGCCCCGTCGCGGGCTGGACGGTGGTGGACTGCGGCATTGACCAAGCCGAATCGCGCCAGCAGTGGGAAGAAGTGTTTGCCCACGAGCTGGACGGCTTGCCCATCTTGCGCGTGCTGGTCACGCACATGCACCCCGACCACATCGGGCTGGCGCATTGGTTGTGTGAGCGCTGGAACGCGCCGCTGTGGATCAGCGCCACCGACTACTACGTGGCGCGCATGGGCATCCAAACCGGCCCCGGCTTGGGCTTTGACACCGGACGCGCCGCCGACTTTTTCGCCGCCCACGGTTTGACCGACCCGGCCTCGCTCGCCAAACTGCGCGCCCGCGACCGCTATTACCCGAACATGGTGCCCGCGCTGCCCCACAGCTTTGTGCGGCTGCTGGACGGCCACGACGTGCGCATCGGCGGGCGCGACTGGCGCTGCATTGCAGGCTACGGCCACGCGCCCGAGCACATCGCGCTGTACAGCGAAACGCTGCAAGTGCTGATCAGCGGCGACATGGTGCTGCCGAGCATCTCCACCAACGTCAGCGTGTACGACGCGGAGCCCGAGGCCGATTCGCTCAAGCTGTTTTTGAGTTCGCTGCGCCGCTATGACGCGCTGCCCGCCAGCACGCTCACCTTGCCCTCGCACGGCAAGCCCTTCACCGGTCTGCACGCACGCTTAGGCCAACTGCACGACCACCACCGCGACCGTTTGGCCGAAGTGCTGCAAGCCTGCCGCGCCCGCCCCAGCAGCGCCGCCGACATCTTGCCCGTGATGTTCACCCGCCCGCTGGATCTGCACCAAACCACCTTCGCGCTGGGCGAAGTGGTGGCGCACTTGAACACCCTGTGGCTGCGCGGCGAACTGCGCCGCGAGCGCGGGGCGGATGGGGTGTACCGGTTCAGTTGAAACGGCCCAGCCCGGCAAGCTGGCCCAATGGGGTGCAAAGCACCAAAAAGCCCAGCACATTGAGTCCCACAGTGACCCAAAACACGGTGCGAAACTCGGCTTTGCTGGATTTGTGCCGCAGCATTTGCTGCGCCAGCAAGGCACCCGGCCAACCGCCCAGCAAGGCGGCCATGTGCAGCGATTTCTCAGGCGTTCGCCTAGCGCCACGTTGTGCGGCAGCCTTGTCGATGGCGTACATGATGAAGGTGATCACGCTAACCACCGCATACACCGCCGCCACCAGCCACGAGGCGCGCCACATCACGCTGACAACCAAATACAGCAGCAAAAACGCGGGAATGGCAAACAGCGTCGCAGTGCCCCACTGCGCCGGGGAAGCGGGTCGCTCAGGCGGACGGACTGGTCGCCGTGCCGCTCGGATGAACTGGACGCTCTTGGCCCGCTTCTTTCCTTGGGGGCCAATTTCCACCTCAAAAGAAACGGGCTGATTCGGCTGAGGCCGCCCTGCGGCGCGAGAAAACGCCTTCACGTGGACAAAAATTTCTTGCCCGCCTTGCTGCGGCTCAATGAAGCCGAAGCCCCGTTCATCGTTCCAAGTTTTGATCACTCCTTCAAGGCGCATGGCTAACTTTCTCCCGTTTCACATCATGTTTGGGGCCGCAGTCTAGCCGCCCTGCCCTACCACGGCTGCGGCACTTGGCGCTTGAGCTCCACCCGCAGCGCGGCGTGATCGGGCAGCACGCTGGCCACGGTGGCCCAAAAGCGCGGGCTGTGGTTCATCTCACGCAGGTGGCTGAGTTCGTGGGCCACCACGTAGTCGATCACTTCGGGGCGAAATTGAATCAGCCGCCAATTCAGCCGGATCGAGCCGTCGGCGCTGGCGCTGCCCCAGCGGGTGCGGGCGTTCGACAGGTTCAGGCGCTGCCAGCGCACGCCCAGCAGTGGGGCGTAGTGGTTCAGGCGCGCCACAAAGTACGGCTCGGCTTCGTGCATCAGCCAGCGCAGCACGGCCTCGCGCAGGTGCGCCGGGCTGCTTTGGTGCAGCGGCAAGCTGATGTGCAAGGCGGGTTCGCCATGCATCGTGGTGCGCTGAATGTGGGCGGTTTTGTCGCTGGCTTCAGCCAAACACAGGCGCAGCGGCTGACCCAAGTAGTTGAGCATGGCACCGTCTTGCAGCGGGCTGTGGCTGGCTTGTTGGTGGCGATGGCGCTCGCGGGCTTCGCCGAGTTTGCGCACGATCCAATCGGCTTTGTGGCGCAGTGCTGCATCCACTTCATGCTGTGCCACCCAGCCGGGGGCGCGCACCGCCAGCCCTTCCGGCCCAATCGAAAAGCCAATCGTGCGGCGCTGGCCGTGCTGGAATTCATAGGCCACATGCGCCCCGGCCAGCGCCAGTTCACGGTTGGCGCGGGGGTGGCGGTAACTTGTGGCGGGTGCCGAACTCACTCGGCGGCGGGGTTGGCGTTGTCAGCGATGGGCGTGGGGCCGTCGGCGGGATAAGCCTCGGGGTCAAGGCGGCGCATTTCGGTTTCGATCCACGCTTCAACTTCTTGCATCAGCTCTTCGGGGCGGCGGCCTGCGCTTTGGATCATCGGGCCGATTGACACGTCCACGATGCCGGGATGTTTGATGAATGCCTTGCGCGGCCAGCAGGTGGCCGAGGTCACGGCAATCGGAATCACCGGTGCGCCAGTTTGAATCGCCAGCCGGGTGCCGCCGTTTTTGTAGATGCCTTTGTGGCCGCGTGGAATGCGCGTGCCCTCAGGAAACATGATCACCCACGTGCCTTGCTCCAGCAGCGCCTTGCCTTGGGCCACGACTTTTTGGAAGGCGCGGCGGCCATCTTTGCGGTCAATGTGGATCATGTCCAGCAAGCCAATTGACCAGCCAAAGAACGGGATGTAGAGCAGTTCCTTCTTGAACACGTAAGCCAGCGGGTGCGGCATGATCGCGGGCATCAAGAAGGTCTCGAAAGTGGACTGGTGCTTGACCAACAGCACGGCGGGGCTTTTTTCGCCCTGCGGCAAGTTCTCCATGCCGATGATGCGGGTCTTGATGCCCATGATGACGCGCGCACTGTCCACCGACAGCGCCAGCCAAGCGCGGGCGATGCGGTACAGCGGCATTCCGCGCACCCCCAAAGCGGCTCCAGCCACGATGATGAGGGTGTAGGGCACCACCGTGAGCAGCATCCACAGCAGGTGGAGGATGGATCGAATCAAGGACATGGCAAACAGCTAGGTTGGAAAACGTTCAAGAAACCGCCGGTGCGGGCAGCGCGCCCTGCGCAATCACCGCTTCGGCAAAAGCGGTCAAGTTGGCGTGGACTTGGGTGGTCGGCGGAAAGCCTGCGGGCAGATGCGCCGGATCAAGATCGGCGGCGAGGCCGGTCAACACCAAATGCGGCACGCAACCCACGCCCGCTGCGGCGCACAGGTAGGCGGCGTTGTCAGCGCAGACCGGCACGCCTTCCAGCTCCACGCCAAAGCGCTCGCCAATTTGCTCGAACAAGCCGGGCACCGGCAAGCGGCACAAGCACGGCTCCTCGGGGCTGTGCGGGCAGTAAAACACCGCATCCACCCGACCGCCGCACGCGGCCAGTTGCTTGTGCATTTTGGTGTGGATCGCGTTGAGCGACACCACATCAAACAGCCCGCGCCCCAGCCCCGACTGATCCGAGGCAATCACCACATGAAAACCCGCGTGGTTCAGCCGTGCGATGGCTTCGAGCGCGCCGGGCAAGGCCGTCCACTCTTCAGGCGACTGGATGAATTCATCGCTGTGCGGGTTCACCGTGCCGTCGCGATCCAAGATGACGAGCTTCATGGCGTTACACGGCCAAGCGCGACAAATCGGCCACGCGGTTCATCGCGTCGTGCAGCATTTTCAAGAGGCCTTGGCGGTTCAGGCGCAAGTCCATTGCTTCGGCGTTGACCATCACGTCGTCAAAGAAAGCGTCCACCGGGCCGCGCAGCGCGGCCAGGGTTTGCAGCGAGGCGGTGTAGTCGCCTGCGTCAAACTGGGCGTTGGCTTCGGGCACAAAGCGCTGCATCACGTCGTACAGGGCGTGTTCGGCAGGTTCTTGGAACAGCGCCGGGTTGGCGTGGGCATCGACCTCGCCTGCTTTTTTCAGGATGTTGCTGATGCGCTTGTTGGCGGCGGCCAGGGCCGGGCTTTCGGGCAGGGCGGCAAAGGCGCGCACGGCGTTCA
>CALMOI010000313.1 GCA_937871735.1 uncultured Comamonadaceae bacterium | reverse complement strand
TCTGGCAGTGCAGCCGACTCCTGATATTTCGTGCAGTCGCCTTCTGAAAACGACACTATGCAAGCAGCCTTGAATGCAAAACCAAGTGAAAACCCTTAAAAAGATCGTTAATCGCCCCATTTGAGCGATTAACGATCTTTTTAAGGGTTTTGAATTTCCATGTTGCAGCGTTTGGTTTTGTTGTGGTGATTTATGAGTTCGATCATCGAACGTTTTCAGGCATCGCCTAAACTGCGGCGCTGTGTTTTCTGCCCAACTCATCACCCGCCAAGCGCACACGCTGCACCGCTTAGTCATCAGCATGGACAGCGTGATTTGGGTGCGCCAAGGCCACAAAACCGTCACCAGCGGCGAGCGCGAGTGGCGTATTGCGGCGGGTTCGTTGCTGATTGCGCCGCGTGGTTGCGTGGGCAACGTCACCAACACCCCGCCCGTGCAAGGCCCGTATCAGGCGCTGGCGCTGGGGTTTCCGCTGGCGCTGATTCAAGAGGCGGCGACGGCAGCCAGCGCCCCACCGCGCCCGCCAGCGGCCAAGCCTTTGGACTGGGCCAGCTTGCGCCCCGATGCCGAACTGCTGGCCGCCATTGAACGCGCCTGCGCCACACAGCAACGCCCCGATGCCAGCGCCCGCCTGCAATGGTTGCGTCAAGCCGAATTGCTGGAGCTGTTGGCGCTGGCGGGCGTGCGCTTTGCCACCACGCCGCTCAGCCTGCCCGAGCAACTGTGGCAGCACCTGAGCACCGACCCCGTCCAGCCGTGGACGCTGGCGCAAGCCGCCGCGCACTTTGCGTGCAGCCCCAGCACGCTGCGCCGCAAACTGGCGGCGGGCGGCAGCGCGTTCTCAGACATCCTGCGCGAAGTGCGGCTGGAGCGCGGCTTGGGCCTGCTGCAAACCACCCAGCAACCCATCGGGCTGATCGCGCATGAGGTCGGCTTTGCCTCGGCCTCGCGCTTTGCCAGCGCCTTCAGGGCGCGGTACGGATTCCTGCCTTCGGTGCTGCGCGACAAATGAGCATTGCGGGCTAACACTTGCGCATTCAAGGCGATGGCCCCGCGCCGCCCAGCTCTACCATGCTCCTGCAACCGCAACTTAAAGGAGCAACCATGCGTTTTGATCTGCCTTCCCTGCGCCACGGCCTGTTGGCCTTGACCTGCGCCAGCCTGCTGGGCCAAGCCCACGCCGCCGGCCTGACTCTGAGCAGCCCCGACATCCAATCCGGCCACACGCTGACAGCCGCGCAGGTCTACAGCGGCTTTGGCTGCACGGGCGGCAACGCCTCGCCCGCATTGAACTGGAGCGGCGCGCCCGCAGGTGCCAAGAGCTTTGCCGTCACCGTGTACGACCCCGACGCGCCCACCGGCAGCGGCTGGTGGCATTGGGTGGTCTACAACCTGCCCGCCGATGCTCATAGCTTGGCCGCCAACGCCGGAGCTGCCAGCGCCAGCACGCTGCCCGCCGGTGCCGTGACGGGCCGCAACGACTACGGCAGCCGCGACTTTGGCGGCGCTTGCCCGCCGCCCAACACCAAGCCGCACCGCTACATCTTCACCGTCTACGCCCTGAAAGTAGACAAGCTCGACCTGCCCGCCGATGCCAGCCCCGCCCTGATCGGCTACAACCTGCTGGCCAACCAAATCGCCTCGGCCAAGCTGGTGGCAAAGTACGGGCGTTGATGGCGCTGACGGGCTGACCTAACCCGCTGCCAGCCCCAAGCCGCAAATCAAAGCTGCCCGGTCAGGTGGAGCGAAGCGCGCAGCATCTCGTTGATGCGGGTCTGCCAGCCGTCGCCGGTGGCGCGCAGGGCGGCCAGCACATCGGCATCAAGCCGTAACTTGATGGGCTCTTTGGTCACGGCTTGGGTGCTGCCTACTGGGCGACCCCGGCGGGCCTTGATTTGTGCTGGGGTGTGAACGGCAGCCTGTTGACCGCCTTGTGCTTGGTCGATGGAGCGCAGCAGTGCGGCTTCAAATTCGGCCATGTCGGGATCAATGACGGGGACGGTGGACATCGAAACGCTCCTTGAGTTTGACCAGAAATTCTGGGCGCAGGTTGTCGAACTTGGCTTTGGCGTACACCAGCAGCAAAACCACTTCACCGCTGGGCAGACGGTTGAAGTAGATCACCCGTGCGCCCCCGCTTTTGCCCATGCCTTGGCGCGACCAGCGCACTTTGCGCAGTGGGCCTGCGCCAGGGATCACGTCACCGGCCAGCGGGTTCTGGCTGATCCAGTCCACGAATTCATGGCGTTCGGTGTCACTCCAAATCTGAGCTGACCATGCGATGAACTCTGGGGTTTCAATGACGGTGTACATCATTTAAATGTACACCCATTTATTTACCCAAAATGCCCCGCCGCGTGCCCCCGCGCAAAGGCTTCTTCAAACACCACTTCCGACGGCTCGCGTTTGGCATCGCGGCGC
>CALMOI010000312.1 GCA_937871735.1 uncultured Comamonadaceae bacterium | reverse complement strand
ACCGGCGTGCTGGCTGAAGTCTGGGAAAACGGCAAAAAGAAAGCCGACGTGCGGGTGGATGCGGCCCGCGTGGTGCTGGCGGCTGGCCCGGTGCAAACCCCGCTGCTGTTGCAAGCCAGCGGCTTGGCCAACAGCAGCGGCCAAGTGGGGCGCAACTTTGCATGCCACCCCACGCTCTCGGTGACGGCGGAATTTGCGCAAGATGTGGGTGACTTCTACGGCGCGACCCATTCGCTCTACATGGACGAAGCCACCTTGCCCGAAAAAGGCGGCTGGCTGCTGCTGAACGCGGTGCAAGACCCGGTGGAAGCCAGCTTTCAAACCGAACCCGGCACCGGCAAGCCCTACATGGCCTACATGAGCGGCTACAAAAACACCGTGCGCCTGATCAGCTTGATTCACGATCAAAACGTCGGCACCGTGGGCTGGAAAGACGGCCAAAAACACATCCACTACGAAGTGGCCGATGCCGACTTTGAGGCCATGAAAAAAGGCTTGGTCGCCACCTGCCGCATCTTGTTTGCGGCTGGGGCCACCAAGCTGTATTTGCCCACCTCCAACCGCTCGGTGATTGAGCGCCCCGAAGATGTGGAAGCCGCCATCAGCGCCTTGCGCAACGAACCGGCACGCTACAAGTACACCTCGTTCCACCCGCAAGGCACCTGCCGCATGGGCGCAGACCCGCGCAAAACCGTGGTCAACCCCCACGGCGAAACGCACGACGTGAAGCGGCTCTACGTCGCCGATGCCAGCTTGCTGCCCACTTCGATTGGCTACAACCCGTCGGAGACGGTGTACGCGCTGGCCAGCTACATCAGCGACCAGATCGTGGCGGGGCTGAAGCGCCGCGCTTGACAGCGGTACAGCCCCAACTCCTCAGCCGCTCCATCAACGGGCTGCTGCGGGACTGGGGCGAAAGTCAGGCGATGTCACGTCACTCTGATCTGCGAAGTACGTGAAAAATATCTAGTGTCACACTTCTGTTGATGCCTTTTTCATTGATAATTTTCTCTCTGAAAACTAGATAAAAGTCTGACAAATTTTGCGATTGCAAAGGAGGATTCAGACAGTCAACAATGCACAACACCAACCCTGTTTATCGACCTGAAATAGACGGTCTGCGCGCTATTGCAATCCTGTCGGTCGTCATCTATCACGCATTCCCCTCCCAAATTCGCGGAGGTTTTGTTGGGGTAGACATCTTTTTTGTTATTTCGGGATTCCTGATTTCTAGCATCATTTTTAGAAGTTTGCAAAGGGGTGACTTCAGTTTTACCGAGTTTTATGCCCGCCGCATCTGTCGCATATTTCCAGCCCTAATCCTTGTACTGACGGCATCTTACTCCATAGGTTGGCTCGTGCTATTTCCAGTTGAATTTAAACAACTTGGAAAGCACATGGTCGCGGGTACCGAGTTCATTCAAAACTTTGTGTTAGATAAAGAAGCCGGTTACTTCGATACATCATCCGAACTGAAACCACTGATGCACCTATGGTCGCTATCGATTGAGGAACAGTTTTATCTTGTGTTTCCCCTGCTGATTTGGGGCATCTGGCGACTTGGCTTTACCGCTTTAGGCGTGGTTCTGGTATTGCTGTCACTTGTATCGTTTGGCATCAACATTGGGACTATTGCCCAAGATGCGACGCATGTTTTTTTTATGCCACACACACGCTTTTGGGAGTTGCTGACAGGGTCTATGTTGGCCTACATCCAACTATTCAAGGCGAAGCAAGTGGCACGTGCAATGCAGAGATTTTTATTTAATTTCCCAATATTTCGCAGCCTGCCAACCTCTGAACACCGCACTGCGGCTATAAATAATATCTTCGCTGTCCTAGGACTGCTTCTGATCGTCGCCACTGTATTAGGTCTTGACAACAAGCTGTACCCTGGCGCATGGGCGCTGTTTCCAGTGTTTGGTACATTGTTTTTGATTTTAGCTGGGCCAACCGCATGGATTAATCGACAATTGTTAGCCAGTCGCATAATTGTTTTTATAGGAATAATTAGTTACCCACTCTATCTGTGGCACTGGCCGATACTTTCTTTTGCCCGCATCATGGTAGGCAAAACACCATCTTCCACCATTCGGTTCGCAGCAGTGGTCTTGAGCTTTCTGTTGGCATGGCTGACATATAAAATGCTTGAGAAACCGCTGCGTACATGGAATAGAGTCTGGGCTAAGTCAGCGACATTATGCTTATTGATCGGGGTGGTTGGGTATGTGGGGTACAACACTGCTCAAAGAGATGGTCTAACTTTCAGAGAGGTGGCGATACTAAATCAAGCACAGGGTGACGATGGTGGCGATGGTGGAAATTCTTTGTCTGATTGTGGAATAGAAAATCAATCTTTCAAGATGCTTTTTAAGGAGTGCTCAAAGGATAAGAGAGGAAATGTGCGATTCGCTTTGCTAGGTGATAGCAAGGCCGCATCCCTTTATCCTGGACTTGTTAGAACATCTAATGATAGCGGGCGATGGATGATTATTGGCGGGAATGGCCCCAATGGCGCACCTTACCCTTTAATATCCGATGATCATGAACTCGCCAATTTTCAGCCGTTAATCAATATCGCGGTGAAGACAATTGAAGAAAATAAAGATATCGACAACGTCGTTATAGTAACAGCAATTAGATCTATT
>CALMOI010000311.1 GCA_937871735.1 uncultured Comamonadaceae bacterium | reverse complement strand
ATGCCGCCTTCGTCTTCCATGTGCAAGATGCCAATCGGGCGGCAAGGAATCACCACGCCCACGGGCAGCGCAAACGGCGTCATGACCAGCACGTCCACGGGGTCGCCATCACCAGCGATGGTTTGGGGCACATAGCCGTAGTTGGTCGGGTAGTGCATGGCGGTGCCAACGAAGCGATCCACGAACACAGCGCCAGACTCTTTGTCCACTTCAAACTTGATCGGGTCGGCGTTGGCCGAGATTTCGATGATCACGTTGAAAACATCAGGCACTTTGCTGCCGGGGGTCACATTGTTCAAGGACATGGGTTACGTCTCAGAGTGGTTGAAATAAGGAATCAAAAAGGCGTGAAACCTCAAGATTAGCCACGATTTTACTTTCACCGGGCTTGCGGAACCCCGCCAACGCCCCCGACTTCTACAATCCCGGCACCCGCTCCCGGCCCGCCATTTCGCCTTTCACTCCAGCGCCCATGTCCGAACGCATCATTCCCTTGATTGACCAGCGCATTGCTGGACGCGCTGTGCCCGTGCCCGCGCAGCCCATCGCCGCCACCGGCTTGCTCGCTGACACGCTGGGCCGCCCGCTCACCGATTTGCGCATCAGCGTGACCGACCGCTGCAACTTTCGCTGCAACTACTGCATGCCCAAAGAGGTGTTCGACAAGGACTACCCTTACCTGCCGCACGGCGCGCTGCTGTCGTTTGAAGAAATCACCCGCACGGCGCGGCTCTTTGTGGCGCATGGCGTGCGCAAAATTCGCCTCACGGGCGGCGAGCCGCTGCTGCGCAAGAACATCGAAGTTCTGATCGCTCAGCTGGCCGCGCTGCGCACGCCAGACGGTCAGCCGCTCGACCTGACGCTCACCACCAACGGCTCGCTGTTGGCACGCAAGGCCCGCGCTTTGAAAGACGCGGGCTTGCAGCGCGTCACCGTCAGCTTGGACGGTTTGGACGACGCGGTGTTTCGCCGCATGAACGATGTTGATTTCCCCGTGGCCGATGTGCTCGATGGCATTGCCGCCGCGCAAGCCGTGGGGCTGGGCTACAACGCCCACGGCAGCAGCGGCTTGAAGGTGAACATGGTGGTGAAACGCGGCACCAACGACCATGAAATTTTGCCGATGGCGCGGCACTTTCGCGGCACCGGCATCACGCTGCGCTTCATTGAGTACATGGACGTGGGCGCCACCAACGGCTGGCGCATGGACGAAGTGCTGCCCAGCGCCGACGTGGTCAAGCTGATTCACGCCGAGTTGCCGCTGGTGCAGCTCGACCCCAGCGCGCCCGGCGAAACCGCCGAACGCTGGGGCTACGCCAACGCGCAAGGCCAGCACGATGCGGCGCTGGGCGAAATCGGCGTGATCAGCAGCGTGACGCAAGCGTTTTGCCGCGATTGCAGCCGCGCCCGCTTATCGACCGAAGGCAAGCTCTACCTGTGCCTGTTCGCGGGCGAGGGCCACGACCTGCGCGCGTTGCTGCGTGGCGGCGCAACCGATGCCGACATCGGCTCGGCCATTGCGGCGATTTGGCAAGGCCGCAGCGACCGTTATTCCGAACTGCGCAGCAGCCTGTCACCCGACACCGGCAGCGGCGCACGCCGGGTCGAAATGAGCTACATCGGGGGCTGACGCAGATGCAGTTGTGGGACAAACCGGGGCCGATGCTGCTGCGCGTGTCGGTGGTGCTGGTGCTGGCTTATGCGGTGTCTGGCGAGGTGATGCAGCGCGCCGTCACCGCCACCTTGCTGCCCATCAGCGGGCAACTGCACAGCCCGTTGGATGCGCGGGTGGACTACGACAGTGGCACCCAACTGCTGGCCGATGCCACAGCGCGCCTGCTGCCCGAAGCCGTCGCGCAAGCCGAACGCCAGCAAGGCGCAACGCTAAAGCCGGGTTTCAAAATCCGCATTTTTGGCAGCCCAGAACGCTACAGCCGCCACGGCGCTTGCCCGCCGGGTTCACGCGCTTGCACTTTTCGGGGCAGTTTGGCGCTGGCTCCCGGCATTTCAGACAAAAGAGAGTTTTTGCTGCCGCTCATCACCCACGAGTTGTCGCATGTGCTGATGCAGCAGCGCATGGGGATGTTGAAGGCCGGGCGCATTCCACCGTGGTTTGCTG
>CALMOI010000310.1 GCA_937871735.1 uncultured Comamonadaceae bacterium | reverse complement strand
GCCGCCAGCATCGCGCCCACCAAAATCACCGCGTAAGCCAAGCCGCCCCGGATCGGGCCAAACAACTGGCCGATGGTGTCGAGCAAGTCTTCGGCCATACCGGATCGCTCCAATATCAGCCCCATGAAGGTGAAAAATGGAATTGCCAGCAGCGTGTCGTTTTGCATGATGCCGAACATGCGCAGCGGCAGACTTTGCAAGAAGCTGGCTTGGATCATGCCCAGCTCCACCCCCACAAAGCCAAAGAACAGGCCGCACGCCGCCAGCGAGAACGCCACCGCGTAGCCAAACAGCAAGAACAAGATCAGGCAGCCGAACATGATCGGCGCCATGTTGGCGGTCAGGAATTCGATCATTTTTGGGCTCCGGTGAGGGCGGCTTCGCGCGCGGCCACTTCTTTGTGTAACAGGAATTCGGCCAGCTCTTCTTCGGGCGACTTGGCCCCTTGCTTCTTGGTCGGATCAGGAATCAGCCCTTGCAAAAAGGCCACGCGCTTGATCAGTTCGGACAAGCCCTGAATGCCCAGCAGCAACATGCCCAGCGGCAGCAAAGCAAACACCGGCCAGCGAATCAGCCCGCCCGCGTTGGACGACATTTCTTGGATTTGGTACGCATTGATCACCAGCGGCATCGACAGCTTGATGATCATGTACACGAACGGAAACAAGAACACGCAGATGCCCACGATGTCCATCTTGATTTGCGTGCGCTTAGAAAACCGGCCCGACACCACGTCGATCTTGACGTGCTCTTGGCGCAGCATGGTGTAGCCCGCACCCAGCATGAACACAGCGGCAAACAAGTACCACTGAATTTCCAAGAAGGCGTTAGAGCTGATGTTGAAGGCGCGACGCACCACAGCGTTGAGCGCGCTGATGACCACCGCCGCCAGCACCAGCCAGGCGACAGATCGACCAATCAGCTCACTGAAGCGGTCTATCCTTCGAGAAAGGGATAACAAAAAGGGCATAAAGGGTCTCCGTCGAGGTGTGAGGCGGCCTGGGCTGGCCCGCAACCGCTGCCGGTAGGCTGCGGCGGGAAACCGATTCTAGGGTGGCACTTTGCTGGCGCGGGCATGAAAGTTCTGCGCTTGCCCTTGAAATTGGCCCGCTCTAGGGTTAACGATAGGCGCTAGAAACGTCGCTGGGGGCTGCTGCCGTGCTGGGCGGCTCAAAGCTCCACCACGGCAGCAGTTTGCGCAGTGACAACACCTCGCCGCCGTGGGCGTTGGCATACCCGGCCAACGCCGCCAAAGACTGCTGCCACGGTGCGGTGCCCAGCAATTGGCGCAAGGTACGCATGGCGGGTTCTTCCAGGGCTGACTTCAAGCAGACCAAGTGGTAGTCCTCTTGCACCAGCGGCACAAAATCCAGTCCGCGCGAGCGCGCTGCCAGTTCAATGCCCAGTCCCACATCAGCGTTACCAGCGGCAATCGCTTGCGCGACGGCGGTGTGCGAGGGCTCGTGTGGGCTTGCGGCTTCGGTCAAATCGGCGGCACTCAGACCTGCGGCGGCGAGCAAATCATCCAGCAGCACCCGCGTGCCTGCGCCGTGAGGCCGGTTGACGAAGTGCGCACGCTGGCGCACCACATCGGCCAACGTGTGCAAGCCCAGCGGGTTGCCTGCTGCCACCATCAGCCCTTGCGTGCGGCGGCCAAAGCCGATGATTTTGTGCAGCCCCGGTTGCAGCAGCGGCTGGTAAGCGCGTGCCGTGGCCGAGTCTGCCGAGGGCTGGCTCAGCGTGTGGAAACCGGCCAAGATGCAGCGCCCCTCGTTCAAGGCCGCGATGGCATCGACGCTGCCGGTGAAGCGGATGTCCAGATGCAGCTTGTGGTGCTGCGCCGCATGGGCGCGCAGCACGGGCAAGGCATCGTCATGGCTGGCGTAGAGCGTGAGCACATGGGCATCGGGGTCGAAGGCGACAGCAAAGGCGCGCTCCAAGTCCGCCCGCAGCGCTTCAATTTGCGGACTCAAACGCGCTTGCGCTTGGCGCTCGGCCCACATCAGCTTGCGGCCAAAGTCGGACAAACGGGCCGACTGGCCTTTTTCCCAAATCAGCAACTCGCCGCCCAGCTCAGTTTCCCAGCGCTTGAGTTCGCCCCAGACGTGGCGGTACGACAGATTCAGCGCCCGCGCCGCCGCAGAAATTGAACCCTGCGCGTCTACAGCTTGCAACAGGGCCAGCAATGGGTGGCGTACCAGTGCATCTGTACCGCTTTTTTTTAAGGTGTAGTGGAGTTGAACCTTATGAGTGGTCAATTTCAAGAATCTTTCTGATTAATTTATCGCAAAGAAAAATCTAATTTTGCTTTTCTACCGTCTGCAGAGAGCGGCGTCGCGAACGCTTCTTCCCCTTGTATTCGGGGTTTATCCATACTTATTCCAGTTTCTGCATCTTTGGTGATGTTAAGTGGAGTGCTATCGATGAATTTATTATTTTGGGCCGTGTTGTATTTGGGCGCACCTATGGAATCTGCCCTAATCTTGACAAGATGGGGATATTTTTTCTGCCAGATTTGACTTTTTATTGGGACTGCATCCAGATTTTTCTGTAAGGCACCCTCTGGGTCTGTAGTCATTTCCTTCTGCCAAGTCGTACCGCGTGTATCCAAACTAATTGCAGGAGAGCTTTTATAAAATATATTTTCTTCAACCCGATTGTCTCTCCCGCCGCCGATAAATACAGCTTGATTTACCCGAGAAAATATATTTCTCCTGATTATTGTCCCGCTGGCTTGATCGTCTAAGTATATCCCTTTTGTTTCGAATCCTGCGGTTTTTGGATAAATATCATGCAGGAAATTTTCTTCTATTACAGTGCCTTGTGCAGTGTAGTTTCTGCCGGTGTATATGGCTCCAGCATCGCTGGTTTCGGTTACGACATTAAATATTTCATTATTTTTTATAAGATGGTCATTGCCATCAAATATGATTGCGGCGTGGGGGCTGTTAGATATTTTATTACCCTCTATGACATTTCCTACACCACTCATTCGGATGGCTGGGCGATAGGTTTTTGTAATTCTGCTAAATTTTAAAATTTGACAGT
>CALMOI010000309.1 GCA_937871735.1 uncultured Comamonadaceae bacterium | reverse complement strand
CAACCCTTTGGCACTGACGTGATCAGTGCAGATGACATTCAAAAGTCGGGGGCAACAACGGTCAATGAAGCCTTGATGCGCATTCTCGGCGTGGTTGGCCGCCAAGATAACTATGGCGGTGGTAATTACGCCTTAGATTTGCGTGGTTTTGGGACGACTGCTGATAGCAATCAAGTGGTGGTGGTCGATGGCGTTCGCATCAATGAGGCTGATTTGAGTGCGACCCGCTTGGCTGGTATCCCCATTGAATCCATTGCACAAATTGAAGTGATTCGCGGCAGTGGCGCTGTGCTATATGGCGAAGGTGCAACAGGCGGGGTCATTATTATTACCACCAAGGCGGGGCAGGGTGGCGGAGGTCAGAATACGGCTTCTGTTTATACCGGTGCTGGCAGTGATGGTTTGCGTGAAGTTCGCGCAAATGCTTCGGTTTCAGGCCAAGGCTTTTCACTGGATATCAATGGAGCCAAGCGTAAAGCAGATAACTACCGTGATAATTTCCATTCTGATACTGATGCAGTTTCAGTAGTTGGTCAGTGGAGCAATGAGTGGCTGCGTGTAGGCGCACGTTTGTCGCAAGATAGTCTGGAAACAGGTTTGCCCGGTAGTTTGACAGCCGCGCAATACGCCAGCAACCCACGTCAAACCAAGAAACCGACTGACAAAGCTTCCATTGACAGCAATCGCAGTGGTTTGTTTGCTGAGGCTTCTTTGGGCGACTGGCAATTCGCCGGTGACGTGGGTTGGCGTGAGAAGAAGCTGCGCTCAGTCTCTTCTTCATATTCTTACGATTATGACGTTGATACCAAGGCTTACGGTTTGCGTGCTGTCAATACTCAAAAATTCTCTGCATTATCTAATCGCTTGGTTTTGGGTAATGACTATAGTAGGTGGCAGCGTGATGTGTTAGGTGCCTCTGGCTCTACGGCGACTCAATCTTCGCACGCATGGTATGTACGTGATGAGGTCACTATCGCAGCGACTGGCACAGATATTTCGGCGGGTTTGCGCACCGAACGTATTATTAAAAGTAGAACTGATGTCATCACTGGCTTGTCTGATCGTCAAAAAGCTTGGGAGTTGGGGGTGCGCCAACCCATTACTTCGGCTGTGAATGTTTATGCCCGCACAGGACAGAGTTTCCGCCTTGCCAATGTGGATGAATTTAGCTTTACATCACCCGGAGTCAGTTTGCTGCCGCAGCGTTCGCGTGATGTCGAATTAGGCACTCGCTATACGAATGGCCCGCTCAAATTCGAAGCACGTTGGTACCGCAGTGCTCTAACCCATGAAATCGGTTATGACGGCACTGCACCTGGCCCATTTGGTTCGGGCGCGAATGTGAATTTCGACCCCACGCGCCGTTCTGGGGTGGAGCTGGACAGCAGCTACGCTTACACCAAGCAGCTCAATGTTCATGTCATCGCAGGTGTGCGTAAAGCGACTTTCACCTCCGGCCCATATACGGGCAAAGATGTGGCCTTGGTGCCGAAGCGCACGCTGGCCTTGCGTGCGGACTGGCAGCCGGTTGTGCACCACACCTTGAATGGCGGTGTGAACTGGGTTTCTTCGCAGCACCCAGATTTTGCGAACGCCTGCACCATGCCGTCTTACACGACAGCTGATGTGCGTTACGCCTACCAGTGGGACAACATGGAGTTGTCACTGGCGGTCGCCAATCTGTTTGACCGCAAGTTCTACACCCAAGCTTATGGGTGTGCGGCAGGCGTTACCACCAGCATTTATCCTGAAGCGGGACGAACTGTCACTGCGGCCTTGCGCGTCAAGTTCTAAGCCGTCGTCACGTGTTAACTCCCGCTGTCCTGATCGCTGCCCCAGCCTCCGGCCAAGGCAAAACCACGCTCACCGCCGCCTTGGCCCGCTTGCACAGCCGCGCTGGGCGGCGGGTGCGGGTGTTCAAGTGCGGACCTGACTTTCTTGACCCCGCGTGGCTGGCGCTGGCCAGCGGCGCGCCGGTCGATAACCTGGACTTGTGGATCGTGGGCGAGGCCGACTGCCGCGCCCGCCTGCACCGCGCCGCTGTCGAGGCGGACTTGATCCTGGTCGAAGGCGTGATGGGCCTGTTCGACGGCGAACCCAGCGCCGCCGACCTCGCCTTGCGCCTGGGCTTGCCGGTGCTGACGGTGATCGACGCCAGCGCGATGGTCGGCACCTTTGGCGCATTAGCCTGGGGGTTGGCCAGCTACCGCGACGGTTTGCAGACGATGGGCGTGCTGGCCAACCGCGTCGCCTCGCCCGGTCATGCCGACATGCTGCGCGCCAGCCTGCGCGAGCCGCGCCATTGGCTCGGAGCCATGCCACGTGCAGCCCAAGCCGTGATGCCCGAACGTCACCTCGGCTTGGTCAGCGCCCATGAATTGCCCGATGCCCTGGCCCGCCTGGATGCCGTGGCCGACACCCTGGCCACCACGCCGCTGGGCCAAATGACGCCCGCCGACTGGCAAGCCTGGGCCGTGCCCTTCGCCGCGCCCGAGCAGCCCACCGTGCCGCCGCTGCTGGCTGGGTGCACTATCGCCATCGCCCGCGATGCCGCTTTTGCCTTCATTTACCCCGCCAACCTAGACTGCCTGCGGGCGCTGGGCGCGGAACTGACCTTCTTCTCGCCGCTGGCGCACGAGCCGCTACCCGCCTGCGACGCGGTCTGGCTGCCCGGCGGCTACCCCGAATTGCACCTGGATCGGCTGGCTGCGCACACCGGCTTGCGCGCCGCACTGCACGATCACGCCGCCGCAGGCCGCCCGATCTGGGCCGAATGCGGCGGCATGATGGCGCTGTTTGACCAGATCGTCGGCACCGACGGCGTGGCCCAGCCCGCCTGGGGTTTGCTGCCCGGCAGCGTCACCATGCAAAGCCGCTTGGCTGCGCTGGGGCCGCAGCAACTGGCCGTGACCGCCACCGCGCCCGCGCTGCGCGGCCACACCTTCCACTACTCGACCTGCGACACCGCCTTGCCCGTGGCCGTGCGCAGCCAAGCTGCCCCAGGCCGCAGCCTGCGCGGGCAGGGCGAGGCGCTGTACCAGCGCGGCAGCGTGCGCGCCAGCTACTTCCACCCCTGGTTCGCCTCCAGCCCGCAAGCGGCGGCCAGCCTGTTTTTGCCGGAGGCCGCATGAGCCCAGATGACCACGATCTGTCCGACGACGCTACCGACAGCGTGCCCATCCC
>CALMOI010000308.1 GCA_937871735.1 uncultured Comamonadaceae bacterium | reverse complement strand
CGGATCACCTGGTCCAGCACACGCTGCACCTGGTTGATGGTGCTGCTCATGTCCACGCTGGTGATGTTGGGGAAGGCGCGCACCAGGCGGTTGTCGAAGCCGGGGGCCTCGGGCGCGCGGAACGAGGCCATGTAGGTGGCGGGCACGTCCGCCAGGCTGGCCACCGGGTACATCACGAAGAAATTGGCGCGCATCGAGCCCCAGTCCACCTTGCGCAGGCTGGTGATGCGGGCGTCGGTGGGCACGCCGCCGATGTCGAAGCGCAGGCTGTCGCCGAGCTTGAGGTTCAGCGTCTTGGCAATGCCCTCCTCGACGCTGACCGCGCCGGCCTCGCCGTCGGTCCAGCGCCCGGCGACCACCTCGTTGTGCGCGGGGCGGGTGGAAGCGTTGGACAGGTTGAACTCGCGGTCCACCAGGCGCTTGGCGCGGTCCTCGGTGAAGTCGTCGGGCGTGACGGGGCGGCCGTTCACGGCCACCAGGCGCCCGCGGATCATCGGGTACCAGTCGTACTTGCGCACGCCCGCCTCGCGCAGCGCCTTCTGGAAGGCATCGGCCTGCTCGGGCATGACGTTGATGACGAAGCGGTTGGGCGCATCGGGCGGCGTGGTGCGCCGCCAGCTGGCGACCAGGTCGGTGCGCAGCAGCACCAGCAGCACCAGCGCCAGCAGCCCCACGGCCAGTGCGCTGATTTGCACCACGGTGTACGCCGGGCGTGCCGCCACTTGCCGCGTGGCCAGCACCAGCCACGGCGGCGCGGTGGCTTCGTTGACGCTGGCGCGCAGCAGCTTTACCGCCAACCAGCCCAAGCCTGCAAACACCAGCACCGCCACCGCAAAGCCGCCGACGGCGATCAGGCCCAACTTGCGGTCGGCGCTGGCGGCCAGCAGCAGCGCGGCAAACACGGCCACGCCCAAACCTAGCACCGCCAGCGAGGCCGGTTTGAGCTGGCCCACGTCACGCCGAATCACCCGCAGCGGTGGCACTTGCGCCAGTTGCAGCACCGGCGGCAGCCCGAACGCCACCAGCAGCGTCAGCCCCATGCCCAAGCCAAACGCCACCGGCCAGCCGCTGGGCGGCGGCAGCGTGCCATCAATCAGCCCGGCCAGCAGCAGCACAAACACGTGATGCACCGCGTAGCCGATCAACACGCCCAACACGCTGGCCGCTAGGCCGATCCACGCAAACTCCAGCGCATAGCTCAGCGCCATCGTGCGTTGGCTTTGCCCCAGCACGCGCAGCATGGCGCAGTCGTCCAAGTGACTGGCGGCAAAGGCGCGGGCGGCCAGCGCCACGGCCACGGCGCTGAGCAGCGCGGCCAGCAGCGCGACCAAGTTCAAGAATTTCTCGGCGCGATCCAGCGTTTGGCGCATTTCCGGGCGGCCTGTTTCCAGCGATTCAATGCGCACGCCGCGCACCTCGGGCTTTTTGGCTTCGGCGCTGGCCCAGTCCACAAACTGGCGCACGGCCTGCGTCTCGCCCACCACGGCCATGCGGTAGCTGATGCGGCTGGCTGGTTGAATCAAGCCGGTGGCGGGCAAATCGGCCTCACTCAGCAGCACGCGGGGCGCAAAGTTCATGAAGCCCGCGCCGCGATCGGGCTCGTTGACCACGATGCGGCTGATGCGCAAGCTGGCATCGCCCAGCAGCAGCGCATCGCCCAAGCGCAGGTTCAGGGCGTCGAGCAGCGCCGCATCGACCCAAGCCTCGCCGGGCGCGGGAATGCCGGGGGTGAGCTGGCCTGCGTCGCCCACGCGCTCGGCCACGGTCAACTGGCCGCGCAGCGGGTAGCCGGACGGCACGGCTTTGAGCGACACCAAACGGCTGGCTCCGCCTTGCGCGTCGGCGGCGCGTGCCATTGTCGGAAAGCTGAGCGTGGTCACGCTTTGCAAGCCCAGCGTGCGTGCTTGGGCGGTGAAGGCGGCGGCGGGCGGGTTGTCGCTGGCGACGACGGCATCGCCGCCCAGCAACTGGCGCGCATCACGCTGCAAGCCGCCTTGCAGCCGATCTGCAAAAAAGCCGACCGCTGTGAGCGCTGCCACCGCCAGCGCCACCGCGACGATCAGCAGTCGCAAATCGCCCGCACGCAAGTCGCGCCACAAGCTGCGCCAGGCCAAAGCCCAAACTGACGGCGGGTGCAACTTGGTATGAAAAGACGAGGCGGGCGTGGGGGCGGTGGCGGCGGTGTGCATGCCCGTACCTTAACAAAGCGGCACCGCTCGGTGGCAGCGCAGGGATTTTTCAGGTGGGGGCGGGCAGGGCATCCAACCGCAGCCGCTCGGCTCCGCTGAAGCACAAGTAGCGTTTGTGCGTAGCGCGGCCCACGGCGCACAGGCCCAAGCGCTGCGCGACTTCGTGGCCCATTTGCGTCATGCCGCTGCGCGACACCACAATCGGCACGTCCATTTGCGCGGCTTTGATCACCATTTCGCTGGTCAAGCGGCCCGTGGTGTAGAAGACTTTGTCTGCGCCGCTGCCGGTGTCCGCGTCTTGCAGCCACATCCAACCGGCAATGGTGTCGATGGCGTTGTGGCGGCCCACGTCTTCCACAAAAATCAGCAATTCGTCACCGCGAAACAGCGCGCAGCCGTGGACTGAGCCCGCCTGCTTGTACACGCTTTGTTGCAGCCGAATCGCATTGACGATGCCGTACAGCTCGCTTTGGCGCAGCGTGGCGGGCGGCAGGTGCAGGCCGTCCAAGTTCTCCATCACACTGCTGAACATGCTGCCTTGGCCGCAGCCAGTAGTGATCACGCGGGGGGCGGTGTGAGCTGCGAGCGCATCCACGCCGCAGCGGGTGTTCACGGCGGCTGCGCCCACGTCCCAGTCCACGGTGATGGATTCAATCTGGCTGGCCGATTCCACCAGCCGTTGGTTGCGCAAATAGCCCAGCACCAGCAGCTCAGGGTGCGCGCCCAGCGTCATCAGCGTGACCAGCTCGCGCTTGTTGAGGTACACCGTCAGCGCACGCTCGGCGGGAATGGCGATGCGCTGTGGCTCGCCTTGCTCGTTGATCACGCTGATCTCGTGCGTGAGCGGCGCTTGCGCCAGTGTCAAACGGGGTGGGGTGCAGTGGATTTCAGGCATGGGTGCGCAAGTATGCAATAAAGTGCAAATCACATCGGCTGTCAGCGGGCTGAAGATGCACAGCTTTGCCGAACATTGACAGGCGCAGCCCGGCGCATCGCCCACAATGGCGGATTAGCCCTACAAAACGGCTGTTTTCTCTCTCTGATCCGCATTTTTGACGCAAGGCACCAGCATGGCACACGAGTCCATCGACGACGACGAATACCCCGAAGTGAATTTCTCTGACTACAACGGGGTGCGCTGCTTGCACTTGGGCACCGAGTGGATTCAAGGCTCGATGATTTTGAGCGAGCCCTACGAGATCGAGCTCGAATATGTGCAGCGCATGATGGCGTGGCTGCTGTTTGTGGAGCCCACCCAAGTCGCCAAGCGCCACGCCATGCAATTGGGCTTGGGCGCGGGCACTTTGACCAAGTTTTGCCGCAAGAAACTGCGCATGAAAACCACCGCCATCGAACTGAACCCGCAAGTGGTACACGCTTGCCGGGG
>CALMOI010000307.1 GCA_937871735.1 uncultured Comamonadaceae bacterium | reverse complement strand
CCATGAAGGTGTGGAACTTGAGCGTGACGCTGTCAGCGGCCAAGCTGGACAAAGCGGGTGCGCCCAAAGCGGCAGCGGTGCCAGACTTGAGCAGGGTGCGACGTTGAATCATGGTGTTTGTCTCCTGTGATTGGAAAAAAGGTGAAAGGCGAGGGCGGGCGGCAGAACTCAAGACATGAACTTGACCAGCCACAGCGCAATGCCGGGGAACGCCAAAATCAGCCCGATGCGAACGAAGTCGCTGATCAAGAACGGCAGCACGCCCCGAAAGCTCTCGGCCACAGGCACATCACGCGCCATGCCGTTGACCACGTAGACGTTCAAGCCCATTGGCGGCACCAGCAGGCCAAACGACACCACCATCAAAATCAAAATCCCGAACCAAATCGCCAGCGATTCTTTGGGCATTCCGAAGTCGAGGCTCATCACCACCGGGAAGAAAATCGGGATGGTCAGCAAGATGATGGACAGCTCCTCGGTCACCGTGCCCAGCACGATGTGCAGCGCCACGATGGCCACCATCACCCAGATTGGGGCCAAGTGCCAGCTGGCGACCAAGTCCACCAACTGGTGCTGGATTTGCGTCAGCGCCAGCGTGGAGTTCATCACGTCCGCGCCGATGAAGATCAGGAAAATCATGGCCGAGCTTTCTGCGGTGGCATGAAAGCAGCTCATGAACTTGGCCCAAGTCATCTCGCGCTTCATCAGCGCCGCGACGAAGGCTGATGCAGCACCAACTGCCGCGCCCTCGGTGGGCGAGAAAAAGCCGCCGTAAATGCCGCCGAACACCAGCAAGAACACCACCGCAATCGGTGCCAAACCGATGAAGGTTTGCAGGTTCAGGCGGGGGCGGTCAGGATCGACTTCCGGGGCATGACCGGGGGCAACGCGCACATAAATCGCAATCACCAAGATGTAGCCCAGCATCGCCAAGATGCCAGGAATGGTGGCGGCCAAGAACAGTTTGGCGATGTTTTGCTCGGTCAAGATGGCGTAAATCACCAGCGGCACCGAGGGCGGAATCAAGATGCCCAGCGTGCCCGCCGTGGCCAGCGTGCCAGTGGCCAGTCGGCCCGAGTAGCCGTGGCGCTTCATTTCAGGCAGCGCCACGCCCGTCACCGTGGCCGCTGTGGCCACTGACGAGCCGCAAATCGCCCCGAAGGCGGCGCTGGCAATCACCGCTGCCATCGCCAAGCCGCCTCTGAAGCCGCCGGTCAACGCCGCCGCAAACGCGAACAGCGCCTTGCTGATGCCGCCTTGCGTGGCAAATTGCCCCATCAAAATAAACAGCGGAATCACCGACAGGTCGTAGCTGGCAAAGCGCGCATACGACATGCTGTTCATGAAGTTGGCGTAGGGCTCCCAGCCCGTTTGCATCACATAGCCGACTGAGCCAGCCAAAAACATGCTGATGGCAATGGGCGTGCGCAGCGCCATCAGCACAAACATCAACACGATCACCAATAGCGCAACAGACATACCCGTCATGATCAATGCCCCGCTTTGACGTTGCCAAAACCAAACAGGCTTTGGTGCAGGGCGATGACGGCAGTGAGCGCAAAGCCCGGCACCATCGGCAAATAAGCCAGCCACTCAGGCACGCCCAGCAGCATGGTGGTTGAAGCGGTTTGCCAAGCGTTCAGCCCGCCCAGCGCGGTGCGCCACGATAGCAGCGCAAAGCTCAGCCCCAGCAAACCCGCGCCCACGCGATCCAGCCCCGCGTTGAAGCGCGCCGGCAGCCGCGCCGTGAAAAAGTCGATGCTGATGTTGCTGCGATGCAGTTGGCACAAGGGCATGAACAAGCCCACCGCCGCACCCGTGGCCAGCGCCACCAGCTCAAAGTCACCCGGTACGGTTTGGCCCGCTGTCTCGCGCCCCACGATGCTGACGCAGGTCAGCACCGTGATAAAGCACAGCAGCACCCCGGCCAGCAGGGCACAGAGTTTTGCAAGTTTGTCGAACATG
>CALMOI010000306.1 GCA_937871735.1 uncultured Comamonadaceae bacterium | reverse complement strand
CCCTTCTTCAAACTGCCGCTGGCGCTGATGTGGTTCCACTCAGCCAAATTGCCAGCGGTCACGCCATAGCGCTGCGCCAGACTGGCCACGCTGTCGCCTTTGCGGGCGCGCACCGTGCTGCGCTTGATAACGGTGACAACCTCCGGCATCAGCGCCATCTGGCCTTTTTCTGCCGCGCTGGGTGAGATGTCTGTCTTGACTTGGTCGCTGCGCGGCACCAGCAGCGCCGAACCCGCCTTGATCAGCACATTGGCGGGAATGTTGTTGATGCGGCGCAGCTCTTCTTCGCTCATGCCCACGGTTTGTGCGGCTTCGGCGGGCTTCATGGTGCTGGGGGCCGTCCATGTTGTCCAGTTGGACATGGCGGCTGGGTCATCGCGGCTGGCCAGGTTGCGCTGGAAAATCTCGGCGTTGTCCCAGGGCAGCAAAATTTGCGGCGTGCCTGCGGCCATGATCACCGGACGACGCAGCGAGGGGTTGAGCGACTTAAAGTCTTCCAGCGACACTTCGGCGAGCTTGGCCACCAGCGCCACATCCATATCGCGGGTGATGGGCACGCTTTGGAAATACGGGTGGTTTTCAATCAGCGGCAGTTTGGCCTTGAAGCCCTCGGGTGCGGCGATCAGGTTCTTGAACGCTTGCAGACGCGGCACGTAATGGCGCGTTTCGTTGGGCATGTTCAGGTCTTTGTAGCTCAAGCCCAAACCTGCCGCTTTGTTGCGTGCGATGGCTTTGGTCACGCTGCCTTCGCCCCAGTTGTAGGCGGCCAAGGCGAGTTGCCAGTCGCCAAACATGTCGTAGAGCTTTTGCAGGTAATCGAGCGCAGCGCGGGTGGATTCGATCACGTCGCGGCGGTCATCGCGGAAGGCGTTTTGCGTCAGGTCGAAGTGCTTGCCCGTGGAGGGGATGAACTGCCACATGCCCGCCGCTTTGGCGCTGGACACGGCTTCGGGGTTGTACGAGCTTTCAATGAAGGGCAGCAGCGCCAGCTCGGTGGGCATACCGCGACGCTCTAATTCTTCAACCACATGAAACAGGTATTTGCGCGAGCGCTCGGTCATGCGCGTCAGGCCTCGGCTGTACAGGCGCTCGCTGTCTTGCACCAAGCTGCCTTCCAAGTCGGGCATGGCAAAGCCCCGGCGGATGCGCTCCCACAAGTCGGTGGGCGGGCGCAAGGTGGTGACTGCGCGTGAACTGGTGGCTGCGGGCGACAGGGGTTCCATGTCGCTGCCGGGCGCGGTTTCGGTGCTCAAACTGGCGGGCAGGGTGAGCCCGGTGGGCTTGCTGTCGGTCAAGCTCAGACCGCTGCCGGTGGTGCTGCTGCCCTCACTGGCGGCCAGTGCAGGC
>CALMOI010000305.1 GCA_937871735.1 uncultured Comamonadaceae bacterium | reverse complement strand
CCAGTTCCAGGCGTTTTTTGGCACCGTAGGGCAAGTCGGCGGCATCGGTGTCGGCCAGGGCCGTCAGATCGACTTGGGCCAGCAGCGCATCGGCGGCGGCGCGGGGGCGATCCAACAGGCGGTTGCCGGCGCGCAGGCCGTGCGGGGCGGCGAGCAGCAGTTCGAGGTTGGCGCGCACGGTCAGCGCCTCAAAAGTTTGCGCGACTTGGAAGGTGCGGGCCACGCCCAAGCGCTGGCGTTGGGCGGGGCTGAGGCGGTCGATGCGCTGCCCGGCCCAGCGCACTTCACCTTGCGTCAATGCGTGCTGCCCGGCCACGCAGGCAAAGCTGGTGGATTTGCCTGCGCCGTTGGGGCCGATCAGGGCCACACATTCGCCCGGCTGCACGTCAAAGCTGATGCCTTTGACGGCCTGCACCCCGCCAAAGTGCTTGACCAGCCCGCGCACATGCAGCGCGGCGCTCATGCCCGGCCTCCGGCGCTGGCGCGTTTGCCGCCCCACCAACCCAGCAGGCCTGAGGGCGACAGCACCATGATGAGCATCACCAGCAAGCCCAGCGCGCCGCGCCAGTAGTCGCGCAGCCATGCGGCGCTGCTGCCCAGTTCGGCGCTGGCCCAGGTCAGCACCACGCTGCCCAAGGCCGCGCCCCAAAGCTGATGCACGCCGCCCAACAACACGACCAACAGCGCATCCACCGAGGTCGAAACACTGGCCGCCGACGGAAACACCGCCCCTTTGTGCGCGGCAAACAGCCCGCCCGCCAGCGCGGCCAACACGGCGCTTTCGACAAAGATGCGGTACTTGATCCAATTGACCGGCAGGCCCGAGGCGGCGGCGCGCTGTGGGGCATCGCGCACGGCTTGCAGCGCCGCGCCGAAGGTGGAACCGGCCAGCCGCCCCAGCGCGGCGATGCCACAACTGGCGACCAGCACCAGCAGGGCGAAGAACAGGGGCCGGGTGTCGTCAGTAACCAGCCGCAGGCCGATCAGGCCGTTGTCGCCGCCCGTCAGCGTGACCCATTGCGTGGCCGTGGCCCAAATCACCTGCGCCAGCGCCAGACTGAGCATGGCCAAGTACACGCCGCCGCTGCGCACCACCACCGCGCCAAACAGCGCCGCCACCGCCAGCCCCAAGCCGCAACCGGCAGCCAGCGCCCAAGGCAAGGTCGCGTCGTAGTGGGTATGGGCCAGCGCCGCGCCATAAGCGCCCAGCGCAAAAAAGGCAGCATGCCCAAAGCTGACCAGCCCGCCCAGCGCCATCATGGCTTGCAGGCTGATGCCAAAGATCAGCAGGATGAGCGCATCCGAGGCCAGCGCCCGGCTGTAGTCACCACCGACCCAAGCCAGCGCGCACAGCGCCCACAGCGCGGCAAAGCCCAGCCCGTTACGTAACCCTGTGGGCGCTAGGCCGTGGAATTTTTGGATGCCCTCTTTCGGCCCGGCTTCCAGCGGCTGGCCCAGCAAGCCTTGTGGACGCAGCGCCAGCACCCCGGCCATCGTGATGAAGACCAGCACCAGCGTGGCCTGCGGCCACAGGCTCACGCCCAGGGCGTGGATCAGGCCGATCAGTACCGCCGCCCAAAAGGCTCCGGCGATGCTGCCCAGGCCGCCGGTGACCACCACCACAAAAGTTTCGACCACCACTTGCACGTCCATTTGCAGGTTGGCCGGTTCGCGTGGCAGTTGCAGCGCCCCGCCCAAACCTGCCAGCGCGGTGCCCAGCACCACCGCGCCCAGCATCAGCGGTTTGGGGTTGATGCCCAGCGCGTCCAGCATGGCCCGATCCAGCGTGGCGGCGCGCAGTTGCTGGCCGAAGCGGGTGCGGGTCAGCAGCAAATGCAGCCCGCCCCAAAGCAGCGGCCCCAGGGCCAGGGTGACTAATTGCCACACCGGGAAGAACTCGCCGCCCAAATCCACCGCGCCCTTCAGGCCCGGAAAGCGCGGGGCAAACACCTCGTCCGGGCCGAAGCCTGCGCGCATGGCGTCGCCCATCAGCAGAGTCAGGCCAAAGGTGGCGACCAGTTGGTACAGCTCGGGCGCGCCCACCATGCGGCGCAGCAGCAGCACCTCGGCCAGCGCGCCGACCAGCCCCGCCGCCAGCGCGCCCAGCAGCATCGCCAGGGCGTAGAGCGCGGCGCTGTCGCCCCAGGCGGGGAACCAGTCCGTCACCCAGTGCGCCGTCAGCAGCGCGCCCAGCATGAAGAAGCTGCCGTGGGCAAAGTTGACGATGCGCGTCACGCCAAAGATCAGCGTCAGCCCCGCTGCCATGACGAACAAGGTGGTGGCGTAGCTCAGGCCGTTGAGGAGTTGGATGGCAAGCAGGCTCAGGGACATCAAAACGGCAGGCTGCGGGCGCTGTGGGTTTGGATTTACGCCACCCAGTGGGTGAAGCTGTCGGCGGGCACGCGGGTGGTTTGGAAGGTGTTGACCAAGGCAGATTCGTCGGCATAACCGAGCGACAGGCCGCAAACCATCATCTCGCTCTCGCCCGCGCCAACGTGCGGCAGCACGATGTGGGCGAAACCGTTCCACGCGGCTTGCGGGCAAGTGTGCAAACCACGCGCCCGCGCCGCCAGCATCACGCTTTGGATGAACATGCCGTAGTCCAGCAAGCTGCCCCGGCCCATCACGCGGTCGATGGTGAACATCAAACCCACGGGCGCATCAAAGAAGCGGAAGTTGCGCTGATGCTGCTCGTGCATCGCATCTTTGTCACCCTTGCCGATGCCGAGCACGCCGTACAAGCCGAAGCCGCATTCACGGCGGCGGTCGATGTAGGGGCTGATCCATTTTTCGGGGTAGTAGTCGTAGGCTTCGGGGTGTTCGGCGGCCAAGGCAGGGTTGGCGCGGATGGCATCGTGGGCGGCGCAGACTTTTTCGACCAGCGCGTCGCGGCTGGCACCTTGCAGCACGTAAACCTGCCACGGCTGGGTGTTGGTGCCGCTGGGCGCACGACCGGCCACGCGCAAGATGTCGGCCAAGACCTCGCGCTCCACCGGGCGCGGCAAAAAGGCGCGGGCTGAAAAGCGGCTTTCAATGGCCGCATCGACGCTGGCGGGATCGTGAATCACGGTGCTGACTTGGGGGGTGGCGCTCATGCGAAGGTCTCCTGATCTTAGGGGGTACTGCCGGGGGTTCAACAGCGGCGCAGATTTTGCCAGCGCCGTCCGTATTCTGCTGTCACCTTCCATGTGGTGAATTGTGCTTGCACGGTGGCTTCAATCGGGACGCTGTAGCCGCCCGCCATTGACACCACCAACGGCAAGCGGCGCTGCCAAGCCCAGTCGAGCACGCGGCGGTCGCGCGCTTCCAGGCCATCGGGGCTCAAACTCAGCCGCCCGAGTCGGTCGGTGGCGAGTGGATCAGCGCCGGCCAAATAGATCAGCAAATCAGGCTTGAAGCGGCGCGCCAGCTCGTCCAAAGCCAAATCCAGGGCGTGCAGGTAGTCGTCGTCACCGCAGCCGTCGGGCAGGGGCACGTCCAAATCGCTGGCTTCTTTGCGGAACGGGAAGTTTTTGTCGCCGTGCAGCGACAGCGTGAACACACTGGGGTCGCGCTGAAAGATGTGCGCGGTGCCATTGCCTTGGTGCACGTCCAAGTCAATCACCGCCACCTGCAAGGGCGCGTGCTTGCCGGGGCCACGGGCGTGTTCGGCTTGCATCAGCCGGGCGGCGACGGCGCTGTCGTTGAAGACGCAAAAGCCGCCGCCTTTGTCAGCGTAGGCGTGGTGCGTGCCGCCCGCCAAGTTGCCCGCCACGCCATCGCGCAAGGCCGCTCGCGCCGCCGCCACTGTCGCACCAACGGAGCGGCGCGCGCGCTCGACCATCGCTTCGCTCCACGGAAAACCAATCTCACGCAGGATGCGCGGATCCACGCTGCCGGTGGCGATGCCATCGATATAAGCCGGTGTGTGCGCCAGCGCCAGTTCGCCATCTGTGGCGGGCGGCGCGGGCTGTAAGGCCACTTCGGGCAAGTCCGCCAGCAAGCGGTCGCGCAACATGCGGTACTTGGGCATGGGAAAGCGATGGCCTTCGGGCAGCGGCAAAACGAACTGGTCAGCGTAGTAAGCGTGCATGGTGGGTGTGTGAACGAAAGCCGTATTTTTAGGAACTTCCGTCTAAATCGCAGGACTACAACACAAAGTGCTTGCAATAGCGCAGGGCACGCCTAGAATTGGATCCATGCTGCACTGCAACATAAATCAGGTTCTACCCGGTCGATGTGCAGAGTTTCAAATACTTTTACATCTGGAGTACCTACTATGCTGACCCCCGAACAAGTCCTCGCCGCTCACAAAGCCAATGTCGAAACCCTGTACGGCCTGACCAACAAGGCTTTCGAAGGTCTGGGCAAGCTGGTTGAGTTGAACATGAGCGTGGCCAAGAGCGCCCTGAGCGATTCCGCCAACCAAACTCAAGCCGTCTTGAGCGTGAAAGACGCACAAGAACTGGTTGCTCTGCAATCGAGCCTGTTCCTGCCTTTGGCTGACAAAGCCGCCGCTTACAGCCGCAGCCTGTACGACATCGCTTCCGGCATCAGCGCCGAATTCACTTCCGCCGCTGAAGCCCAAGCTGCTGAAGCCCAAAAGAAGTTCACCACCTTCGTGGAAGACGCAGCCAAGAACGCTCCTGCCGGTTCCGAAACCGCTGTGAACGCTGTGAAGAGCGCCATGTCGGCTGCCAGCACCGCGCTGGAATCGGTGCAAAAAGCTGTCAAGCAAGCGACTGATGTGGCCGAAGCCAACTTCACCGCTGTGACCAACACTGCCGTGACCACCGCCAAGACCGCTGCCAAGAAGCGTTAATTTGCCTTGTCTGTTTGCGCTCATCAGAAGCGCAACAGAACCCGTTTCGAGTTGTCTCCTCGGGTCCTTTCGACACCATCGGGTTCAGGGATCCCTTCCAGGGGCTGATCGCAAGATCAGCCCTTTTTTTGTCTGCGCGATGCTGATCGCTGCGGCCTCAAGGCGTGCCTGCCAGCAGTTTGCGCAATTGCGGCAGCGCCTGCTGCATGGCAGCACGCCCGGCGTTGATCGAACGCTGACGCGCACCAAAGTCGCCGCTTTTCACGCCACTCAAGGCGGGGCGCACCACCACATCGGCCCCGCGCAGCTCAAAACTGTTGATGCTCTTGCTCATGATGGCGAAGGTTTGCAGCAAAATTTGCAGCGATCCGTCAGCCGCATTGCCCTCGGGCGCGCTGGAGATGTCCACCGCCAGCACCACATCAGCGCCCATCTGCTTGGCGTAGCGCACCGGCACCGGTGAGACCAAACCACCGTCCACATACTCATGGCCCGCAATCTTGACGGGCAAAAACACCGACGGCACCGAGCTGGACGCACGCACCGCCGTGCCCACATCGCCGCGTTGGAACAACACGCCCTCGCCGCTGTTCAAGTCGGTGGCGACGATGCCCAGCGGCATCGGCAAACTCTCAATCGTGCGGCCACCGACTTGAGCGCTGACGTAACGCCCCAACGCCTCGCCGCGCAACACGCC
>CALMOI010000304.1 GCA_937871735.1 uncultured Comamonadaceae bacterium | reverse complement strand
CGGTGGAGTGGCGGTCGTCGTTGCCGATATCAGGTGGCAGCAGGGCCATGGAACTTGCTCTCTTGGGAATAGGAGCCGAATGATAGCCGCGCCGCCGCCCTCTTACGCTCACAGGCGTGACAACAATTCCGCCTTCTTGGCTGCATATTCCTGCGCAGTCAAAATACCGCGCGATTGCAACGCCGCCAATTTCTCCAAACTGGCGAAGATGTCGCCCTCTGAAGCGTTGGCGGTGTAGCTGGGTGCGGGGTTGTTGGCCACGGGCGGGTTCCACGCTGGCGCGGGTGCTGGGGCCGGTGCCATCGGGGCCACGCCGTTGATGCTGATGATGGGCAAGCGGTTCAAGTCCACGTAGCCGTATTGGCTGCTGAACGACACCGACGAGCCACCGCTTTGCTGCTGCGATACGCCACCAATTTGGTGATCCAGCGTGTCATAAACAGTGACTGTGCCGTTTTCATCAATCGCCAAACGGCGCGCTTGCGAGAACCAGGCGTAACGCATGCCGTTTTGGCCGCCGGTGCTGTTGGGCCAGCGCAGATCCGGGCCCCACCAGTCGGCTTGCGGCGGCGGGGTCACGAACAAACTGTTGGCGTTATTGGCATCGTTGCCGGTGTTGCCGCCCCAGCTGTTGGTGCTGGTTTGGCCGTTTTGGGTTTGGCTTTGGAAGCTGCCGGTGCGGGTCAAACCGGGTTGGCTGTTGATCAACCGGGCCAAATCGGCGCACAGGTTGTCAACCCGGCCTTTGAGGTAGTTGTTGAACATGTCGCCAATCATGGTCATGCCGCCTTGCATCCACTGGCCGGAGCCACCGAATTCGGGGTGGCTGAACTGGGCCATGCTGCCGTTGCCGTTCAACACGGACTCCAGCATGGACAGCACCGCGTCGAAGCTGAAACCATGGCGTTGCGCCATGTCATTAACGGCCTGCTGGCCTGCGGGAGAGAGTTGAAGCATGGGGGGAGTTGTCGCTAAAAGATAGGGCAGCGGGTGCCGCCAACGGGCCGACTGTAGAGCATCCCCATGTCAGCACCACTTCAGTGCGCTGTCAACTCCCCCAACCACGCCATCGCCGCTTGCAGTTCGGCGGGGCGAATTTCATGGCCGCCGGGGAATTCGGCGTAGCGCAAAGTCAGCGGCAGCGCGCCCATGTGGTCGCGAATGGCGTGGGCGTTGCTCAGCGGGATGACTTGATCTTGCGTGCCGTGGCTGACCCACAACTGCTTGCCTTGCAGCGCGGCGGCGGGCGCGGCCAGGCCATCGACCTCGGGCAGCAAGCGGCTGTGCATGACCAGCGCGGCGTGCATCAGTGCGGGCTGGGTGCGCAGCAGGCTCAGCGCCATGATGCCGCCTTGGCTGAAGCCGCCCAGCACGGTGCGTTCAGGCGGCACGCCCAAACGCTGGGCCAGCGCGGTGACGGCTTGGGCCACGGCGGCGCGGCTGGCGGCTTCTTGCTGCACTTGAATGCGGCGCGTGCCGTTGGCTTCGACACTGAACTGGAACCACGCATAGCTGCCCGGCCCCAGCGTGAACGGCGCACGCAAGCTGATGACGTGGAACTGCGGCGGCACGTACTGAGCCAAGCCGAACAGGTCTTGCTCATTGCTGCCCACGCCGTGCATCAGCACCAGCAGCCAAGGTTGGGCCGTGCCTTGCGCGGCGGGGCGGTGCAGCAAGCTGAGTTGCGCAGGAGCGGTGATGGATGTCATGAGGGTGATCTTTCAAACAGTGGTGGCAACGGGCGTGGTGCTCAGGGCGAACGAGTCCATCGCCAAGATGCTGTACATCACTTCGCGGCTCAGGTAGTCGGCGTGAACGGGCACATCGCCGCCCCACTGCGCCGCGCCCAAGGCAAAAAACAGCGGCAAGAAGTGGTCTTCGCTGGGATGGGCGCGGTGGGCATGCGGGGCCAGTTCGCGGTAATTGAGCAGCGCGGTGCGGTCGCCGCGCACGATGGCCGATTCCACCCAGCGGCTGAACTCCAGCACATAAGGCGATGTGGCCCGCCCGCCGCCAAAGAACTCGCCCAAGTTGTGCGTCATGCTGCCGGAGCCGATCACGAGCACGCCTTGCTCACGCAACCCGGCCAGCGCTTGGCCCAGCGCAAAAACCTGCTTGGGGCCGTAGCCCACCGGCAGCGCCACCTGCACCACCGGCACATTCGCCTGCGGAAACAAGTGCATCAGCGGCACCCATGCGCCGTGATCGAGCGGGCGGGCCGCGTCTGACTGGGCGCTCAGGCCCGACTGGGACAGCAGCCCTAGCACCTCGCCCGCCAACGCGGTCGAACCCGGCGCGGGGTACTGCAACTGGTACAGCGCCGACGGAAAGCCGCCAAAGTCGTGCCATGTGGCGGGCGTGGGATTCGTCATCACCGCCAAGCCGCGCGCCATCCAGTGCGGCGACAGCACGACGATGCCGCGTGGCACTTGCAGCAGCGCCTGAGCCCACGCCGTCAACGCCGGGCCGGTGCTGCCCGGCTCCAGCGCAAACATGGGCGAGCCGTGCGAGACAAACAGCGCAGGCAACGGGGAAGAAACAACAGTGCTCATAGCAACATCCTGACAACAGAAGATGGGGCTACTGTATTGCGCTCACTCAGAAAGATAAACAGCGCTGCGAGCAATAGATTGTCTCGCCCTGCACAACAATCAGCCGCCCAGTTCCTCGCCAGCGGCGGCGATTTGGCGCAGCGCTTGCTCAAACACCTCGACCGGCTGGCCGCCGGAGATCAAATGCCGGTCGTTGATGATCACGGCGGGCACGGAATGAATGCCCGCGCCTTGGTAGAAAGCCTCTTGCTCGCGCACCTCGGCGGCAAATTCGTCGCTGGCCAAGATGGCGGTGGCGCGGGGCACATCCAAACCCACCGCCGCCACCACTTGCAACAGCACCGGGTGCGAAGCCGGGCTCAGCCCCTCGGTGAAATAAGCCGCCAACAGCGCCCGCTTGAGCGCCTGCTGCTGGCTGGCGCTTTGCAAACCCGCCCAATGCAGCAGGCGGTGCGCGTCAAAGGTGTTGTAGATGCGGCTGCGCCCCGCTGTGTTGAAAGTGAAGCCCAGCTCGGCCCCACGCTGGCGTATCGTTTCGTGGATTTGCGCTTGCTGCGCGGCGGTGGAGCCGTACTTGGCGCTCAAGTGCTCGGTGATGTCTTGGCCGCCGGGCGGCATCTGCGGGTTCAGCTCGAAGGGCTGAAAGTGCAGCTCGGCCTGC
>CALMOI010000303.1 GCA_937871735.1 uncultured Comamonadaceae bacterium | reverse complement strand
AAGACCTTCGCCGTGATTGATGACCGTACCGCTTACGGCCAAGGCGTGGCCGAAGAATTCGAGAAGGCTGTGAAGGCTGCCAAGGGCGACGTGCTGGCCCACGAGTTCACCAACGACAAGGCTTCGGACTTCACCGCCATCTTGACCACCTTGAAGGGCAAAAAGCCTGATGTGGTGTTTTTCGGCGGCATGGACTCTGTGGCTGGCCCGATGCTGCGCCAAATGAAATCGCTGGGCATCACCGCCAAGTTCATGGGCGGCGACGGCATTTGCACCGGCGAGCTGATCAAGCTGGCTGGCGACGCGCTGGGTGACGACCAAGTCTATTGCGCCGAAGCTGGCGGTGTGGACGGCAAAGACAAAGCGGGCATGGATGCGTTCAAGGCCAAGTTCAAAGCCAAGTTCAACACTGACGTGCAGTTGTACTCGCCCTACGTGTACGACGCTGTGAACGTGATGGTGGCCGCGATGGTCAAGGCTGGCTCGTCTGACCCCGCCAAGTACCTGCCGGTGATGGCCAAGACCAGCGGTTACGCTGGCGTGACCGGCCCGATCTCCTTTGACGAAAAAGGCGACATCAAGAACGGCGCTTTGACCTTGAAGACCTACAAAGCTGGAAAGCAAGTTGAGCTGGCTGTGATCCGTTAATCAACTCACAGTTGAGCTGATCAGCAAGCCGCCCGGTGGCAACGCCGGGCGGCTTTTTCATTTCCGCAGCGTTTTGCGGTAGGCGGGCCAGTCGGCCAGTTTCATGTCTTCTGGTGCGGCCTGGTGTTTGCCCAGGCCGATGCGCTGCGAGCGGTAAATGCCGCTGTGCCCGGAAAACAAATAACTCACCACGCAAGCCACGGCGGCGTAAATGCCGACTTCTGCGCCAAACAGCTCCATCGCCATCAAGGTTGAGGCGATGGGCGTGTTGGCGGCACCGGCAAACACGGCGACAAAGCCCAAGCCGGCCAAGAATGGCACGGGCAAATGCAGCAACGGGGCCAGCGCATTGCCCAGCGTCGCGCCGATGTAAAACAGCGGTGTGACTTCGCCGCCTTTGAAGCCGCTGCCCAACGACGCCACGGTGAACACCATCTTGCCCAAGAAATCGTAAGGCGCGAGCGGCCCCTGAAAAGCCGCCACCAGCGTCGGCAGTCCCAAACCAATGTAGCGATCAGCGCCCAGCCCCCAAGCTGCGGCGGCAATCACACAGCCGCCAACCAAAGGCCGCAGCGGCGCGTAAGGCACGCGCTGCTTCATCCAAGCACTTAAAGCGTGCGCGCTGTGGGCAAACAGTTTGCCGGTGATGCCAAACAGCGCGCCCGCCATCACCGTGGCGCTCAGCACCCAGACGGCAACCGGCGGCACTGCGCCCAGCGCGTAGTGCGTGTGCTGCACGCCCCACAGCAAGCCGACTTGATCGGCCACGATGGCGGCCACCACGCAGGGCAGCAATGCGTCATAGCGCAAGCGGCCAATGGCCAGCACCTCCAGCCCAAAAACAGCCCCGGCCAGCGGCGTGCCAAACACCGAGGCAAATCCAGCGCTGATCCCGGCCATCAAGATGATGCGGCGATCTTCACGCCCCAGCTTGAAGACTTGTGTGAGCTGGTCGGCCAGCGCGCCGCCCATCTGCACCGCCGTGCCTTCACGGCCCACCGACGCGCCAAACAAGTGCGACACCACGGTGCTGCCCAGCACCAACGGAACCATGCGCAGCGGGATGACTTTTTTGGGATCGTGGATTTCGTCGATCAGCAAGTTGTTGCCCGCCTCGACTTGCTGACCAAAGCGCAGGTACAGCCAGCCC
>CALMOI010000302.1 GCA_937871735.1 uncultured Comamonadaceae bacterium | reverse complement strand
CTGGCGCACCAGGGTGCGGCGGTAGGCCTCGGGCATCCAGTCTTGCGGCTCGATGCGGCCATCGGCATCAATGCGCTGGTTAAAGCGCTCCATCAGCGCGGCGGGCTCTGCGGGACGCAGTGCCGCCACCTTGCCGGGCTCGGCCGCATCGGGCACGTTGAATGATTGTGTGTACATAGCAATGAACTCCTTTCGGGTTACCCCAACATCACGGCACCAGCGTCCAGTTGCCGCCTTTGACTTCCAGCATGCGGAAGGCCGACAAGTCCAGCCCCAGGTGGTCAGTGGCAGACAGGTTGTAAGTGCCGCTGGTCGCCACAAAGCCCTTGGTGGCCTCGATGGCGTCGCGCACCTTGGCCTTGTCAGTGCTGCCCGCCTGCTTGATGGCGTGGACGGCAATCTGCAACGCATCATGGGCATAGCCGCCGAACGAAGACACGTCATCCTTGAAGCGCTCCTTGTAGGCCTTGTCGTAGGCGGTGACCAACGGCTTTTGCGGGTCGTTGGCGGGCAGCTTTTCTGGAATCAGTTGCGCGGGTGATGGCAGGCGCACGCCTTCAGCCGCCGCGCCCGCCAGCTTCAAAAAGTCATCCGACGCCACGCCGTGCGATTGGTACAGCGGCAGCGATATGCCCAACTGGCGGTAGTTCTTGGTCACGATGGCCGGCCCCTGCCCCAAGCCGAACACGAACACCGCCTGCACCCCGGCCACGTTCTTGATCTTGGTCAGTTGCGGGCTGATGTCGGTGTCCTTGGGGCCGTAGGTTTCGCTGGCCACCAGCGTCACGCCGTACTTGCCCGCCACCGCTTCGGTTTCCTTCTTGCCAGATTGGCCGAAACCGCTGGTTTCCGACAGCAGCGCCACCTTGGTCAGGCCGCGCTTTTTCATGTCTTCAAACACTTTTTCAGCGGCCATGCGGTCGGTGTGCGGGGTTTTGAACACCCACTTCTTGACCGGCTCAATCACCACCACCGCGCCCGCCAGCGAGATGAACGGCAGCTCGGCCTTTTGCACCAGCGGCACCATCGACATGGTGGCCCCGGTGGTGGTGCCACCGATCAGCAGGTCAACCTTGTCGTCGTCAATCAGGCGCTTGGCAAAGCCGTTGGCCTTGTTGGCATCGCTGCCGTCGTCGTAGTGCACCAACTCCAGCGGGCGACCCAGCACGCCACCTTTTTTGTTGATGTCCTCGATGTACAGCTGCAAGGTCTTGAGTTCAGGGTCGCCCAAAAAGGCCGCCGGGCCGGTGACCGACAGCACCGAGCCAATCTTGATCGGGGTGGCGGCCAGCGCGGCGACAGCTCCCAGTGCCAAGGCGGCCCCGGCAGCGAGTTTTTTCAGAGTCAGGTTCATCGTGTTGTCTCCTTCAGAAAGGGGGATTAGCGTTGCGAGGGGCGGCTGTCGATCACGCGCCGGGCCTTGCCGGTCTGGGTGCGCGGCACCATCTCGGCATCCAGCACCGTGACCCGCGTGGAAATGCCCACGACGGTTTTGATGCGGTGCTCCAGCGCCTTGGCAATCGGCTGGATTTGCGCGGGGGCCAGTTGCCCGGAAAACTAGCGTTGCAGTTCGCAGCGGATTTCCACGTTGTCCAAGTGCCCGTCGCGGCTGAGCACGATCTGGTACACCCCGGCCAAGTGCGGGTCACGCAAAATTTGCTCTTCGATTTGGGTCGGGAACACGTTGACGCCGCGCACGATCAGCATGTCGTCCGAGCGCCCGGTGATGCGGCCCATGCGCCGGAAACTGCGCGCCGTGGGGGCCAGCAGCCGGGTCAGGTCGCGGGTGCGGTAGCGAATCACCGGCATCGCTTCCTTGCTCAGCGAGGTGAACACCAGTTCGCCCTCCTCGCCGTCGGCCACGGGCTCGCCAGTTTCGGGGTTGATGATCTCGGGGTAGAAATGGTCTTCCCAGATCACCGGGCCGTCTTTGGTTTCGATGCATTCGCTGGCCACGCCCGGCCCCATCACTTCAGACAGGCCGTAGATGTCCACCGCGTCAATGCCCAGCTTGCGCTCGATTTCGCCGCGCATACCCTCGCCCCAAGGCTCGGCCCCGAAGATGCCGATCTTGAGCGAGATGTCTTCGGGCGCAATGCCCTGGCGCTGGAACTCTTCGGCAATCACCAGCGAGTACGACGGCGTCACCATGATGATGTCGGGCTGGAAATCCTGAATCAGTTGCACCTGCTTTTCCGTCTGACCACCCGACATCGGCACCACCAAGCAGCCCGCACGCTCGGCCCCGTAATGCGCGCCCATGCCGCCCGTGAACAGGCCGTAGCCGTAGGCGATGTGGCAGGTGTCCCCGGCGCGGCCCCCGGCAGCGCGAATCGAGCGCGCTACCAAATTAGCCCAGGTGTCGATGTCTTTCAGGGTGTAACCCACCACCGTGGGTTTGCCCGTGGTGCCTGACGAGGCATGCACACGCGCCATTTTTTGGCGCGGCACCGCAAACAGGCCAAACGGGTAGTTGTCGCGCAGGTCGGCCTTGGTGGTGAACGGGAACTTGGCGATGTCGGCCAAGGTGTGCAGGTCGTCTGGGTGTACGCCTTGGTCGTCAAACTTCTTGCGGTAGTGGGGCACGTTGTCGTAGGCGTGCCGCAGCGTCCACTTCAGGCGCTGCAATTGCAGGGCCGAGATTTCGTCGCGGCTGGCGGTTTCAATCGGCTCCAAGTCACCGGGCTGCGGGGATTTCACGGTCATGGTTTGTCTCCTCTGTGGGGCGGGAAGGGGTGGGCTTCAAGGCTGAGTCGGGGTCAGGCCCGGCACGGGCTGGCCGTTGATGCGACGGCTTTTGCCCCGGAACAAGGCCACGGTCTGCGCGCCCGGCACGCGCACGGTCACGTCGTACACGCCGCTGCGACCGGCCAGCACTTGCTCAACCGCTTCGGCCTCCAGCAAGTCGCCGACGCGGGCCGGGGCCAGAAAGTCGATGTGGCAAGCCGAGGCCACGGTGCTGTGGTTGTGGCTGTTGCAGGCATAAGCGAAAGCGCTGTCGGCCAAGGTGAAGATCAGGCCGCCGTGGCAAGTTTGGTGGCCGTTGAGCATGTCCGGGCGCACCCGCATCGACAGCGTGGCGCGGCCCGGAGCCACCGAGACCAGATCCATGCCCAAGGCGTTGGTGGCTTGGTCGCGCGGCCACATGGTTTGGGCCACAGCCTGCGCCACGTCGTGGGCGCTGTGCGGGGCGGCGTGCTCAGGAACAGCGGGCTGGGTCATGGGCTGGTCTTTCAAAGATTCGGATTCGGACACAAGCACTCACTCGCCGGTGAACCGGGGCGCGCGTTTTTCCAAGAAGGCTGAAACGCCTTCCACGTAATCGGCGCTGCGGCCCAATTCGCGCATGAAGCCCGCTTCGGTTGACAGCTGCTGCTCCAGCGAGTGGGTGTGGGCGGCCAGCATGGCTTGGCGGGTGCGCACCAGCGCTTTGGTCGGCATCGCGGCCAGTTGCTGCGCCAGCGTGGTGACGGCAGCGGCAAAGTCGGCATCGGGCACGGCGCTCCAGATCAAGCCCCAGTCCGCCGCCTGCGCGGCTGACAGCTTGTGCCCCGTCATCGCCAGCCCCAGCGCCCGCGCCAGCCCGACGCGCTGCGTCACCAGCCACGAGCAGCCGGTGTCGGGAATCAGGCCGATCTTGGCAAAGGGCAGCAAAAAGGCCGCTGAATGGGCCGCCACCACCAAGTCGCAGGCCAGCGCCAAACTGGCCCCGGCCCCAGCGGCCATGCCGTGTACCGCTGCCACCGTGGGCACGCGCAACGCTGCCAAGCGCAGCACCAGCGGCTTGTAATGGCGCTCCACCACATCGCCCAAATCCGGCGGGGTTTGTCCGGGCACGAAGCGCACTTCGGCATCGGCCAGATCTTGACCAGCGCAAAAGCCACGCCCTGCCCCGCCCAGCACCAGCACACGCACCGACTTGTCGGTCTGGATGCGATCCAGCACCTCGCGCAGCTCGGCGTGCATGTCGGCGTTGAAGCTGTTCATCTTGTCTGGGCGGTTCAGCGTCAGGCGGGCGATGCCGTCTTGCACCTCAAACAGCACGGTTTGGTAGCTCATGGCACGGCTCCTTAGACGTGGTAGCGGCGCTGCACCACGCGGAAGCGGTTCGCCACAAAGGCCGAATCCGCGTACGAGGCATTGGCCGACGGGTTGCCGCCCGTGCCGTGGTAGTCCGAAAACGCCGCCGACTGGTTCACAAACACACCACTCGTCAGGTTGATGGACAGGGCCACCTTGGAACGCCAAGTGGCCTCGGTCATCGCGTCCAGCACCTCGGGCCGGGTCGAGTACACGCCCACCGTCAACGCCCCGTGGGTGCTGACGATGCGTTCAGACAGCGCCACTGCCGCTGCCGTGTCCGCCGTCTTGACGATGAAGCTGATCGGGCCAAATTGCTCTTGCATGTAAGCGGCCTCGTCGGCTGCGTCACAGGCCAGCAGCACCGGGGTGCGCACTTGGGCGGCGGGGAATTCGGGGTTGTCCAAGCGGCGCGAGGCCAGCACCACCCGGCCCAATTGGCCGCTGTTGGCGCGGTCGATGCGGCCAGCGGTGTCCGTCGATTGAATCGCACCCAACACCGCGCAGGCCACGTCAGGCTTGGACAAAAAGCGTTCAATCGCCTGGGCCAAGTCGGTACAGACTTGCTCGTAGCTCTTGGGGCCTTCGTCGGTGTCGATGCCGCCAGCGGGCACCAAAATCGCCTGCGAGGTCGTACACATCTGGCCCGAATACAGCGACAACGTGAAGGCCAAGTTGCCCAGCATCGCCTTGTAGGCCGATGTGGAGTCGATCACGATGTTGTTCACACCGGCCAGCTCGGCGTAGACCTGCGCCTGCTTGCAGTGGTCTATCAGCCATTGGCCGAACACATTGCCGCCGGTGAAATCCACCGACTTCACTGCCGGGTGCGTGGCCAGCGCTTGGGTGACGCTGCGCTGCTCGGTCACGCACAGGGTGACCAAATTGGGGTCGATGCCGTTTTCAGCCAGCACGGCGCGCACCGTGCGCACGGTGATGG
>CALMOI010000301.1 GCA_937871735.1 uncultured Comamonadaceae bacterium | reverse complement strand
CTGAGGCGCTGGAAGCCGGGGAAGAGGGCGCACAGCCGCTGTGGAAGTTTTCCACCGGCCTGCACTGCGCTGACAGCGACGTGCGCTATACCGAGCCGATTCCGTCGATGTTCTCGTTCAACTCCGCTGTGGGCGCGTGCGAGGCGTGCCGGGGCTTTGGCCGGGTGATAGGCGTGGACTACGGGCTGGTGATTCCCAACGACAAGCTCACGCTGCGTGCCGGTGCCATCAAGCCCATGCAAACGCCCGCGTGGCAAGAATCTCAAGACGATTTGATGCGCTTTGCCGAGGCCGCTGGCATTCCGCGTGACACGGCGTGGGGCCAGCTCACGCCCGCGCAGCAGCAATGGGTCTTGCAGGGCGACCCGGCGTGGAAGGGCTTGTCCGACTGGGGCCGCTGCTGGTACGGCGTGAAAGGCTTCTTCGCGTACTTGGAAACCAAGGCGTACAAGATGCACATCCGCGTGCTCTTGTCCAAGTACCGCAGCTACACCGAATGCCCCAGTTGCCACGGCGCACGCCTCAAAACCGACAGCCTGCTGTGGCGCATCGGCACCCAGGCCGACGCTGATGCGGCGCTGCCCCCGGCGCAACGCTTCATGCCGCAAGGTGTGGACTGGAGCCGCGAACAACTGGAAGCGCTGCCCGGCCTGTGCCTGCACGATCTGATGCGGTTGCCGATTCAAAGACTGCACCGCTTTTTTGACGGCCTCAATGGCCTGATGTTGGGCGGCGCACCCAGCAACCACGGCGAGCAACAGGCGCTCAAGCTGCTCTACGACGAAATCAGCACCCGCCTGAAATACCTGTGCGATGTCGGCCTGGGCTACCTGACGCTGGATCGGCAAAGCCGCACCTTGAGCGGTGGCGAAGTGCAGCGCATCAACCTGACCACGGCGCTGGGCACCTCGCTGGTCAACACCTTGTTTGTGCTGGACGAGCCCAGCATCGGCCTGCACCCGCGCGACATGAACCGCATCACCCGCGCCATGCAGCGCCTGCGCGACGCGGGCAACACCCTGGTGGTGGTCGAGCACGACCCCGCCGTCATGCTGGCCGCCGACCGCATGATCGACATGGGCCCTGGCCCCGGCGAGCGCGGCGGCCAGATCGTGTTTGACGGCACCCCCGCCCAACTGCGCCAAGCCGACACCCTGACCGGCGCTTACCTGGGTGCGCGCAAACACATCGGCCTGGGCCTCAAGCGCCTCGTCACCGACGCCACCCCGCGCTTGGTGCTGGAAGGCGCACGCGAGCACAACCTGCGCGACCTCACGGTCGAAATCCCACTGCAACGGCTGGTCTGCGTGACCGGCGTCAGCGGCTCGGGCAAGTCCAGCTTGATTCAAGACGTACTGGCCCCCGCGCTACTGCGCCACTTTGGCAAAGCCACCGAATCCCCCGGCGCGCACGACCGGTTGCTGGGTGCAGAGTTGCTGAGCGACGTGGTGTTTGTCGATCAATCGCCCATCGGCAAAACCGCGCGCTCGAATCCGGTGAGCTACGTGGGCGGCTGGGATGCGCTGCGCGAGATCTTTGCCACCTCGGCGATGGCGCGCCAGCGCGGCTACACCGCCAGCAAGTTCAGCTTCAACAGCGGTGACGGGCGCTGCCCCACCTGCGGCGGCTCGGGCTTTGAGCATGTGGAGATGCAGTTCCTGTCCGATGTGTACCTGCGCTGCCCGGACTGCGACGGCCAGCGCTACCGGCCCGAGGTGCTGGAAGTGCGCATCCAGCGCCCCCTGGCCCCCTGGCCCAGCGGCACCAGTCCCACCGCCGTGCAAGCGGCACAAGCCGAGGCGGCCCCCGCCACCCCACCGCGCAGCCTGAACGTGGCCGAGGTGCTGGACTTGACGGTGAGCGAAGCCGTGCAACTCTTCGCCCACGACCCTGACGTGCTGCGCGCCCTGCAACCGCTGGTCGATGTCGGGCTGGACTACCTCAAACTCGGCCAGCCCGTACCCACCCTGAGCGGCGGCGAAGCCCAGCGCCTGAAGCTCGCTGGCTTCCTGGCCGAAGCCGCCAAATCCAGCGCGGCTAAGCGTCAACCGCTGGCGCGCAAAGGCACGCTGTTCCTGTTCGATGAGCCGACTACCGGCCTGCACTTTGACGACATCGCCAAGCTGATGCGCGCCCTGCGCCGCTTGCTGGAGGCTGGGCATTCGCTCTTGGTGATCGAGCACAACTTGGACGTGATTCGCGCCAGCGACTGGCTGATCGACCTCGGCCCCGAAGCGGGCGACGAAGGCGGCCAGATCGTCGCCGAAGGCTTGCCCGAAGACGTGCGCAAGCACCCCACCTCGCACACCGCCCTGGCCCTGCGCGAGTACGAGGCGCTGATGGGTGAAGCGATTGCCTTAAACGTGGTCGGCGTCGCCGAAGCGCCCGCGCCCTGGGCCGTGGCCGCGCGCACCGGCCTGCCGGGCGAGGACGCGATCCAGATCGTCAATGCGCGCGAGCACAACCTCCAGTCGCTCAGCGTCAACATCCCACGCGGGCAGTTCAGCGTCATCACCGGGGTCAGTGGCTCGGGCAAATCGACGCTGGCTTTTGACATCCTGTTCAACGAAGGCCAGCGCCGCTACCTCGAAAGCCTGAACGCCTACGCCCGCAGCTTGGTGCAACCGGCGGGGCGGCCCGAGGTGGATGCGGTCTACGGCATTCCGCCCACCGTGGCGATTGAGCAGCGCCTGTCACGCGGCGGGCGCAAGTCCACCGTGGGTACCACCACCGAGGTCTGGCACTTTCTGCGCCTGCTCTACGTCAAGCTGGGCGTGCAGCACTGCATTCACGACGGGGCCGCCGTGCAGCCTCAGAGCGTCGATCAAATGGTGGCGCAACTGCTGCGCCAATACCGGGGCCAACACATCGGCCTGCTCGCGCCCTTGGTGCTGGGCCGCAAAGGCGTGTACACCGAGCTGGCCGAATGGGCCGCGCCGCGTGGCTACACCCATCTGCGCGTGGATGGCGAGTTTTTGCCGACCACGGGCTTCCCCCGGTTGGATCGGTTCAAAGAACACACCATCGAGCTGCCCGTGTTCAGCCTGGACGTGACCCCCGCGAACGAGCCGCTGCTGCGCCAAATGCTGACCCGCGCCTTGGAACACGGCAAAGGCGTGGTGCATGTCTTGAGCCATCTTGACGGTCTAGAAGCCGCCATGCTGGCGGGCACCTCCACCGCCCGCATCGGCCAGCTCCAGGTGCTGTCCACCCTGCGCGCTTGCCCGGTCTGCGCCACCAGCTATGCCGAACTCGATCCGCGTCTGTTCAGCTACAACAGCAAGCATGGCTGGTGCCCGGACTGCGTCGGCACCGGCGTTCAGCTCAGCGCCGAGCAGCGTAAGGCGCTGGACGACACCCTGCCCAAAGACGACGCCCAAGGCCGCGAGCAGACCTTTGCCGAACCCGAGGTCGAAGGCGTGTCCGACACCGCCTGCCCCACCTGCCACGGCACGCGCCTGAACGCCACCGCCCGCGCCGTGCGCTTTGCCGGGGTCGGCATCACCGATCTGGCCCGGCTGCCCATAGGCGAGATCGCCAGTTGGGTCGATGCGCTGCACCTCGCAGGCCGCGAGGCCGACATCGCCCGCGATCTGCTGCCCGAAATCCGCAGCCGCCTCGCCTTCTTGCAGCAAGTGGGGCTGGGCTATCTGACGCTGGATCGCGGCGCGCCCACCCTGAGCGGTGGCGAGGCGCAGCGCATTCGCCTCGCCGCGCAACTGGGCAGCAATCTGCAAGGCGTGTGCTACGTGCTGGACGAGCCCACCATCGGCCTGCACGCCCGCGACAACCACATCCTGCTGGGCGCGCTCAAAACCCTGAGCGACCAAGGCAACACCCTGGTGGTGGTCGAGCATGACGAAGACACCATCCGCCGCGCCGATCATGTGATCGACATTGGCCCCGGCGCAGGCGTGCGCGGGGGCCGCTTGGTGGCCCAAGGCAGCGTGGCCGACGTGATGGCCGCCCAAGACTCGCAAACGGGTCGCTATCTGCTGCACGCCATGCGCCACCCGTTACAGCCGCGCCGCCCGGTGGTGCTGCCCGCCGCTTTAGGCGAGTTCGCCGCCCCCGGCTGCTTTGTCCCGGCCAGCTATACCGGCGATGCTGAAGCGCCGCATTGGCTCACCGTCAGCGGAGCCAGTCTGCACAACCTGCACAGCGTCAACGTCGCCGTGCCGCTCAAGCGGCTGGTGGCCGTCACTGGCGTTAGCGGTTCGGGCAAGTCCACCCTGGCGCGCGACGTGTTGCTGGCCAACGTCCAAGCCCTGGTGCAGCAGCGCGCCACCGCCGCCGGTCGGCAGGCGCAAGAGCACGGCCAGTTCGCACCGCTGGTCGGGGCCAGCCGCGTCGGCGGTTTTGCCGCCATCGACCGGGTGCTGGAAGTCGATCAAACCCCCATCGGCAAGACGCCCCGATCCTGCCCTGCCACCTACATCGGCTTTTGGGACACCATTCGCAAGCTGATGGCCGACACGCTAGAAGCCCGCGCACGCGGCTACGGCCCCGGGCGCTTCAGCTTCAACACCGGCGATGGCCGCTGCCCCAGTTGCGAAGGCCAAGGCATCCGCACCATAGGCATGAGCTTTTTACCTGACGTGAAAGTGCTGTGCGAAACCTGCCACGGCGCGCGCTTCAACCCCGAAACCCTGGCCGTGACGTGGCGCGGCAAAAACATCGGCGACATCCTGCGCATGGAGGTTGACGAGGCCGTGGACTTCTTTGCGTCCATGCCCGCCATCAGCCACCCGCTGCAACTGCTGAAGGACGTGGGCCTGGGCTACCTGACCCTGGGCCAGCCCAGCCCCACCCTGAGCGGCGGCGAAGCCCAGCGCATCAAGCTGGTCACCGAGCTGAGCAAAGTGCGCGACGACATCACCAAACGCGGCCAGCGCGCCCCGCACACCCTGTACGTGCTGGACGAACCCACCGTCGGCCTGCATCTGGCCGATGTGGACAAACTGATCCGCGTGCTGCACCGGCTGGTGAACGGCGGCCACAGCGTCATCGTCATCGAACACGACCTAGACGTGATCGCCGAAGCCGACTGGATCATCGACCTGGGGCCGGACGGCGGCACCTTTGGTGGCCGCATCGTCGCCAGCGCCACGCCCGAAGAGGTGGTGCGGCTCGGAACGCACACGGGGGTGGCGCTCAAAGGGGTGCTCGGGCGGTAACGGGAGGATGGCTGGGCGGTATCAACCCAACTCGGCCAGTAGTTCTGGGTGACGGCTGACCAGCTTGAGCAAACTTTGCGCTGGGCCGCTGGGCATCTTGCGGCCTTGTTCCCACTCTTGCAGGGTGCGTACCGACACGCCTGCTGCCCGGGCAAACTGGGCTTGGCTCAGGCCGCTTTGGCTGCGCGCGGCCAACACCTGCCATTGGGGGCCGGTCAACACGTCCTGGGTCTGCACGCTGCCGTCAGCCGCCATCACGGTACGGCGCACGCTGCCGTCGGCCAGGGTTTCAAACACGGTTTTGCGACCCTGTCTGCCCGCTTGCAGGTCGCGCACCGCCTGTAGCAGTTCGGCTCCAATGTCGCGTTGGGCATCGCGTGCTTGCAGTTGGGCATCAGTCATCATGATCGAGCAGTTCCTTGAGTTGTTTCAGCACCGGGCCGGGGATGCTGGCCTGTACGTTCTTGGCGTAAATCACTAGCAGCAGGATTTGCCCTGCCGCATTGCGTATGTAGTAGCACACCCGAACCCCACCCGACTTGCCTGCACCTGGGCGAGCCCAGCGCACCTTGCGCACGCCCCCTGAACCTCTGACCATATCCCCAGCCTCCGGGTGCTCCAGCAAAAAGTGCTGGAAGGCGGTGTAGTCCTCTTCGCTCAGGTAGTCATAGACCATCTTGGTGAAGAGCGGTGATTCGATGAACTCATAGCGCATAGTGGTTGATTGTACGTCTCTGGCGTATATTTTCCGAGATGGTGATATTGAACCTAGACGATGAATTACATGCCCTTGCAAGCACAAAAAAGGGCACAGGCAACCCGACGGTCACCCATGCCCAATCGGGACAGGCAATCGACAAAAATCGGCGGTCAGCTCACCAGTGCGTTGCTCATCAGCGCCGAGACGCTTTGTTCTGCCAATGCGGTCATGTTGGGCAGCGAGCCACTGGCGCGCGGGACGATCACCAAAGTGATGACGGCTTTGCTGGCCAAGTTCAACAAGGTGGTGAAGTCAAACAGCACGTTGCTTTGGTTGCCGCTGCTGGTGATGCGCACGCGGTAGCTGTCGTTGGCGATGCTGACGAAGCTGCTCAGCTCTTCGTAGGCCGACACTTGCAGCGTGGGGCTGAGGCCGCTCAGACTGCTGGTGTTGGTGATGTACACGTCCAGCGCGCCCAAGCTGGCGGCGGCGTGGAACAGGCGCACCTTGGTGCTGCCGCTGCTGGCGGCGGCGTTGGATTCGTCCAGGTACTTGAACTTCATGCTGGTGGCCAGCGCGCCGTAGGCGATGGCGGTGGTGTAGCCATCTTTGGTGAAGCTGTGGGTTTCGGTCAGCTTGGAGCTGCCAGAGCCTGCGGCGTGCAGTTCAACTTGGCCGTCGCCCGAGTCGATGCTGCTCCAGCCCGAAGGCGTGCCGCCGTTGGCCAGCGCGGAGCTGAGCTTGTCACCCTGTGCCCAGAAGTCAGCGGTGGCGTAATCCACCGTGGCGTTCACGAAGCGCACCGATGCGCTATCGGCACTGCCACCGCCGCAGCCAGTCAATGTCAGCAAACTGCCGCTGCCTGCCAGCCCGATTGCAGAGGCCAGCAGCGCACGGCGGCGAGGTTGTTCAAGGCCAAGACCGGGTGCAACCAGGGGGGAATGGGACATGCAGAACTCCTGAAATGATGAGATGGTGGGATTTATAACGCCGTTTAGCCTAGGGCTCGCATTTCAGCGTCGTGTGTGCCGCCCGTAAAGTTCGCGTGAAGCCTAGCGGCGTTCGTCGCTCAAGCTTTAAAACTCCCACGCCATGCCGACTTGCGTGTGGCTTTGACTGTTTTGCCGACCCACAGCGGCGGAGAGTTTCAAGCTTTCTTTCAAAGTCCAGCGCAGGCCAATTTGATGGCCGGGGCGGCTGTGGCTGTCACCGTAGACATCACCCACCAGCTTGACGCTTTCCACCAGTGGCAGTTCGCCGCCCAGCGCCCAGGTGGTGGCGTTGGCGTGGTTGCTGCTGCTGTCAGTGCTCCGCTGATGGCCGAGGTTGGCGTGCAGCACCACGCCCGAGGCGTAGTTGTGCGTCAGCAGGGCTTGCACTTGGGTGCTGCGCTCGCTGCCGCTGCCTGAGATGGTGTCGCGGCTGGTCTGAAACTTGAAGCCCGCGCTGGTCTCGCCCCAGGTGAATGGCACCCACTTCAGCACCAAGCCTCGGGCGTGGGCTGGGGTGGCGGGTGTGGCGCTGTGGTCGTGGGTGGAGGTCCAGGTCGATTTCAGCTTCCAGATGCTCCAGCGGCGCATACGCCAAAGCCAAGCTGGGGCCGCGCACCTGGCTGTCACGCGTCCACACCAGTTCGACTTTGGCCCCGCCTTGTTCCATCGTGCCCGCATCGTCGGTGACCATAGGTGAATCGGCATGACTGAGCGCAGGCCACGCCAAGGCGGTCAGCAGCCCCAAAGCAGCTCCAGTGAAACGAGAGTGAGGCAGATGCAGTGTGCGAGCAAACATGGTGCTTGGAGTGTTCAGCGAGTGGATGAGGTTGATGATCTCCTTGCCATCATATTGACGCTGAAGCGCACCGGTGATGGCTGGCAGTCCCTGATTTTGATGTCCTGGTCATTTGGTCTACATACAAATAGGAATGGTTCTCGTTAGTGTTATAGTTAACCCGTGCTCAACGTAAGGGTATGTCTGAAATGAAAACGTTCGGAAAATTAAAGTGTGTTGTCAGTTTGCTTGGCTTGTTGCTGGTGCTAACGGCGTGTGGCGGTGGTGGCACCAGCGCGGGCACCACGGCTGCCGCGCTGTCTGACACGGCAGTGCTGGGCAAAAAAATCTTCAGCGACACCAGCTTGTCCGCCTCAGGCAGCATGAGCTGCGCCACCTGCCACAGCCCGCAAGCAGCCTTTGCCCCGACCAACAATCTGGCTGTGCAATTGGGTGGCTCCTCGCTGACCACTCCTGGTTTTCGGGCCACGCCTTCGCTGCGCTACCTGAACCTGACGCCAGCATTCTTTTTTGACAAAGAAGGCACACCGACTGGCGGCTTCAACCTTGATGGCCGGGTCAACACGCTGTTTGCCCAAGCGGCGCGGCCCTTCGTGGCCCCGCACGAAATGGCCAACAGCGACGCGCAAGACGTGATCCAAAAGTTGTCTAAGGCCAGCTACGCCAGCGAATTTCGCCGCTTGTTTGGCGACACTGTTTTCAGCACCCCTGATGCTGCTTTTGAAGGCGTGCGTTACGCCTTGCAACGCTACCAGTTGGAAGACAGCGACTTCGCCCCCTACAGCAGCAAATACGACGCCTTTTTGGCCAACCAAGCCAGCCTGAGCGCACAAGAGCTGCGTGGCCTGGCTCTGTTCAACAACCCGGCCAAAGGCAACTGCGCCGCCTGTCACCCCAGCGCTCGCGGCAGCGACGGCTCGCCGCCTTTGTTCACAGACTTCACCTATGACAACCTAGGTGTGCCACGCAACACCGACATCCCGGCCACCGCCGATGCCAGCTACTTTGACTTGGGCTTGTGCGGCCCAGATCGCACCGATCTGGCCGACAGCCACCCTGAGCTGTGCGGCGCTTTCAAGGTGCCCACTTTGCGCAATGTGGCGACACGGCAAGTCTTCTTCCACAACGGCAAGTTCAAGACGCTCAAAGACGCGCTGAGCTTTTACGTCACACGCGACACCAACCCGGAACTCTGGTACCCCATCGTCAACGGCGTTCCTGACAAGTTCAACGACTTGCCCGCCAAGTACCGCGCCAACGTGAACACCACCGAAGCGCCCTACAACCGCAAACTGGGTCAGACCCCGGCACTGAGCGACAGCGAAATCGCCGACTTGGCCGCCTTCCTGGGCACGCTCACCGACGGCTACACCCCTTGAGCCTGCCAGCCCCCCGCCTTTTCATGACTTTGAGGATCACCATGTCGCACCCTTCACGCATCCGCTTTCCGTCGCGCCTGACGCTCATCGCGTTGGCTTGCAGCGCCTCTATGGCCCACGCGCAGACCACGCCCATTCAAGACCAGCTCTTGCAGCGCGTTGAAAGCCTGACCCAAGAGCTAGAGCGCCTGAAAGCCGAACTCAAGCAAGTCCAAGTCACCCAGCAGCAAACCCAAGCTATGGCGCAACCCACCGCCACGGCTCCCACTGCGCCAGCTACCGTGCTGTCGTCCTACGGCGAAATCAACTACAGCCGTCCCAAAGACCACTCGCAGGCCAAGGCGGATGTGCGCCGCTTCGTGATCGGGCTCCAACACCGATTTGATGAAAAAACCAAGCTGGTCTCAGAGCTTGAGGTGGAGCACAGCATCGCTTCGGCTGATGACCAAGGCGAGGTGGAAGTCGAGCAGCTCTACATCGAACACCAGTTGAACGACACCTACGGCGTGCGCGGCGGCCTGATTTTGATGCCCATCGGCTTGCTCAACACCAACCACGAACCCACGGCCTATTACGGCGTGGAGCGCAACTTCATCGAGACCGCCATCATTCCCTCCACTTGGCGCGAAGGCGGCGTGCAGGTCTTTGGCGAGCACGACAACGGCATCTCGTGGAGCGCGGGCATGAGCACCGGCTTTGACATCAGCGCCTGGGATGCCAGCTCTAGCGAAACCCGTGAATCGCCCCTAGGCTCCATCCACCAAGAGTTGCAGCTCGCCAAGGCCCATGACCCGCCGGCGCTTGGCAATGTCGACTGGCGCGGTAGTCCCGGCCTGCGCGTGGGCGCTTCGGCGTTCAGCGGTGGCGCATCGCAATCGAGCTCGGCCACAGCCAAGCCCCACATCACGGTGTGGGACGCACACGTCAAATGGACGCCGGGTCGCTGGGATCTGACGGCGCTGTACGCACGCGGCAGCATCAGCCAAACCAGCACGCTCAACCAAGCCAGCGTCGGTTCACCCTATTTGATCCCGAAGGCTTTTGATGGCAGCTACGTGCAAGCGGCCTACCGCTGGCAAATCGGCCACGGTTACACCTTGGCTCCGTTTGCCCGCTACGAACGCTACAACACCGCCCGTAGTTTCGAGGGCGTGAGCGCCGCCCTCAATCTGGATCAACCTGGCACCGAAGCCGTGACCACCGTGGGCGCAAACTTCTACCTCAACCCCAATGTGGTGCTCAAGGCTGACTTGCAGCGCTTCAAGCTCAACAGTGGCAACAATCGGCTCAATCTGGGCATTGGGTACACCTTCTGATGGCTCGGCTGCGCTGGATCACCGCCGCTTCGGGGCTGGCCCTGAGCGTGCCCGCCGTGGTGCAAGCCGCCCCCTTTGCCACGCTGGAAGAGGCGGCGCGCCGAGGCTTTCCTGACGCCACCTCGTTTCGCGAGCAACTGGTGCAGGCGACGCCTGACGATGTCCGCGCCTTGGCTGCGGTGGGCGGCGCGGCGCGCAGCACCACATGGCGCATGTTGATTGCGCTCAAGGGCGACCAAGCGCTGGGGGCCATCGTGACGGACAGCGTGGTGGGCAAGTTCGAGTTGATTGACTACGCCGTGGCTCTGGGTCTGGACGGGCACATCCGCCATGTCGAAATCCTCAACTACCGCGAAAGCCACGGCTACGAAATCAAGCTGCCCGCGTGGCGCAAGCAATTCGTTGGCAAAGGTTCGGACGCCAAACTCAGCGTGGGTGAAGACATTGCCAACATCAGCGGCGCGACCCTGAGCTGCACCCACGTGACCGATGGCATCCGCCGCTTGGTCGTTTTGTTCGAGCGTCTGCGCACCAGCAAGCGGTTGTAGGCGGCCATGAGCGCAAGCTGCCGTCAAGTGCGGCCCCTGCTGGGCACCTTGGTCAGTATTGAGGCCGACGCCACCCCAGACGTGGCCCAGCCTGCCATTGAACAGGCTTTTGCGCGCATCGCCCACATCCAAACGAGCATGAGCTTTCATGCTGCCGACAGCGACTTGCGGCGGCTGGCCGCTGCCCCGGCGGGCACCGTGCTGCACGTCAGCCCGGACACCCACGCCGTACTCACCTTGGCGCTGGCGCTGGAACAGGCCAGTGAAGGGGCGTTCAATGTTTGTTGCGCGGGTGAATTGGTGCGCCGCAAGCTGCTGCCTCACCCGGACGACGCCCTGCCCGAGGCCGCTTCACTGACACTCAGCGCGGCCATTGAGCTGCTGCCAGACGCCCGCGTGTGCGTGCGCCAAACCGCTTGGATCGACCTGGGCGGCATCGCTAAAGGCTACGCCGTTGATGCCGCCGTGGACGCATTGCAACGCGCAGGCGTGACGGGCGGGCAAGTCAACGCGGGCGGTGACCTGCGTGTCTTGGGCGCGCGCACGCAGTCCATCTCGGTGCGCGACCCTCGTCGCCCGACTCAACTGAGGCCGCTGGCCGAGATCGCCGACTTGGCCTGTGCCACCAGTGCCTGGGCGCTCACGGGGCGACACACTTGGGAGCATTTGGTGGCGCAGTCCGGCCAGATGCAGGCGACGCAGCGGCCCATGTCCGTCACGGTGATGGCCCCCAGTTGCGCCGTCGCCGATGCCTTGACCAAAGTTGTTTGTCTTGACCCGCAACATGCACAGCCCCTGTTGGCGCATTACCATGCCAGCGCTTGGCTGTGGTACGCATCCGGCCACAGCCTCTACCTTTGAAGTGACACCGCCCTTGAACCGACACGCCCCTGCTCGTCCTGCTCAACCCAGTCCGCGCCCCCACCACCCGGCACGCCTGACCCCGGTCGGCCTGCGCCCGCAACCCTGGCAACGACTTGCCGTATATGCCACTGTGGGTGGGTTGTGGTTCAGTGGGGTGCTGTGGCTGGTGCTACACGATCTGATGACCCAGACCAGCGAATTGGGCGTGACGCCTCACCCTTGGGCTGCCAGCGTGCTGAAACTGCATGGCGTGCTGGCCTATGTTTTCCTGCTGGTTTTGGGATCGCTGGGCACAGTTCATATCCCCCAGAGCTGGCGGTTGCAACGCCACCGCGTTAGCGGCAGCTCGCTGGTGATGGCCTGCACGGCTTTGCTGGTCAGTGCCTTGCTGCTGTACTACGGCTTGGATGACACCCATGCCACCGCCAGCTTGCTGCATTGGGTCATCGGTCTGATGCTGGTTCCGGGGCTGTGGATGCACGTCCGGGGTGTGCGACAAAGACGCAAGCAGCCGTTGTAGACAGCTGGTCTGCTGCACCCACGACTTCAGAAAGCCATCAGCTCAGGTAGGTGGGCGCGTGGAATTTTTCTTGCAGGTACTGGCCGTTGCTGACCAGGGCCTGCGCATCGTCGGCAAAGGCGGCGGTGGCGATGCGTTCTAACTGCTCGCGCAGCAAGTTCAGTTGCGCCACCAGCAGTTCGCTGGCGGTGCGGCCATTGTCCAAACGGTGGTGCCGGGCAAAGGCGGGCGGCAGGCGCAGGTAGCCCGCTATGGTTTCGGGCAGGTCGCGGGTCAGGGCTCCGACCACGGTTTGGATTTGCGCCGGGGGCAGCAGCGGGCTGCCGTCGGCCCCGCTCAGGCGCGGTAGCAGCGGCTCCAGCACGGGCGGGATGGCGCGCAGCACGCTCAGCGCCTCGGGCGGCAGTTGCTGCTGGCACTGGGCGATGAGCTGCTGCACGCCCTCGGCCAGACGCTGGCTGTCGTACTGCTGGTACAGCGCCGGGTCGATCAGCGTGGGGCTGGGCACGGCCAGCGCCCCAGCGGCGTACAGGGCCATGCAAATGGGCAGCCACCATTGATCGATCAAGCCGCCAAAGTACGCGCCCAAGCCCAGCAGTGCCAGCAGGCTGCCGACGATGTGGCGGGTGCTGTACAGGTACAGCAGCAGGGTGTGGGCGCGGGTCATGGGATGCGGCAGCGCAGGGGGCAGCTTGGCTTCATTGATAGCCCCGAATCTCTTTGAACACCTGGGCCAGCGGGGTGCGGGTGGCGTTGAAGACGCGGCCCCCGGTCAGGCGGGCCAGGGCTTCGAGTTCGTCGGCGCGGGCCTCGCCAAACTGCACGGCAAAGATGCGGATGCCTTGCTGCGCGGGCGGCAGCGACTGGTACCACTGGGTGAACTGCGCGGCATCCAAGCCGTTGTTGTTTTGCCCGTCGGTCAGCAGCACCAGCGAGTAGTAACGGCCACCATCGCGCCCGCCATCCTGCGCCCGCCGCGCCGCCGCTTGCTGGTAGGCGGCTTGGGCGGCGCTGTAGAGGGCGGTGCCGCCTTGCGCTTGCAGGCTGGCGATGTAGTTGCGCACCTGGGTTTCGGCGGCTGCGCGCTGGGCCGGGTCGAACTGGAACTGCACCGCTGGCCGTACTTGGTTGTCAAAAGCCACCATGCTCAGGTGTTCGCGTTCGCGCAGACGGCTGTAGCGGCCCGACAGGCTGGTGTCCAGCCCGGTCAGGCCGGTGAGCGCGGTCTTGAGCTGGGCGATGCGCTCGCCGCCCATTGAGCCAGAAATGTCCAGCACAAAGGTGGAGTCCGCCGGGCGGCGCAGGCTGTTGTCGTAGGCTTCCAAAATGGCGTCCACCACTTGCAGCCGGGCCGGAAAGGGCAGCTCCACCAAGTTGCTGGGGTAGAGCTTGGGCTCAAAGGCCACTTCGGGGTTGATGGGCTTGCGGTGGGTTTGCGCCGTCATGGCCTGCTGGAAGGCGGGCGAGCGCACATAGGCCAGCAGCTTGTCGTAGTCGGCGCGGCGGGTGGGGTTGAGCAGCATCAGCGGGTAGTCGGCGCTGACGATGCCGTCTTGCGGGTAGATCAGCACCAACGGCTCTGAGAGCTGGCCGCTGGCGTTCAGCCCGTGAATCACCGAGCCGTAGTTGATGAGGCCGTCAATGCGGCCTTGCTCTTGGACAAAGGCTGCGGCCAGCCAGCCCGACGAGCCTGCGGTCAGCGTCTGCGCCTTGAAGAAGGCGCGCAACTGCGGCGCGCGGATGTCGGCCACCTCCAGCGCGTCGCCCTTGCCCGCCAGCGCGGCGGCCAAGCCCATCAGTGCGGCAAAGCCGGTGTTGCTGGCGCTGGGGCTGCTCATGGCAAAGCTAAAGCGCCCTTGTTCGGCGGCCAGGGCGATGTCTTTCCAACTCAGGTCGGCGCGGCTGCTGCCGTCGGCGGCCAGCCAGCCCAAGCTGCGCGCTTTGCTTTGCTTGATGCCTAGCACCACCGGGGTAATCATGGTGCGTTCGCTTTGCAGCACGCGCTCTTTGACGCCGGGGGTCAGCAAGGCGTAGCGGTTGCTGGCAAACCAAGCGGTATCGGCAGCGGCAGCACCGTTGGCGCTGGGGTTGGCGAGGCGCTCCACACCGTCCAGCGTGCCGACGTAGCTGAGCTTGAGTTGCAGGCCGGTGACCTGTTCGATGTGGGGCAGCAGCGGCTCCAGGTCTTTGAGCTCGCTGCCCGCCAACACGGTCAGGGGCTGGGTCGATGGGGCTGGCGCTGCTGGCGCAGCGGGCGCGTTGGCCGTGGTGGGCGGTTTTTTGTCGCCACAGGCACCCAGCAGGCTGGCCAAGCACAGCACCAGCAGCAGGGCCAGCCCGCGCCAGCCAGTGGCTGCGCCGCGCAGAGTGGGGGCGTGGGCGGTGCGCATCACAGTTGCACCGGGCCGCTGATGGCGGTGGTTTGGGCTAGCGCTTGGCGTGCCTGGGCGCTGCGCGAGCGATCCAGGTACTGCTCGGCGCGCTGTACTTGCTCTTTCATCATCTGGTTGTTGCGGCCCATCGCGTCGATGGCTTGGGAGCGGAAGTTGTCCATGGCATCCATCGCCTGAAAGGTCTGGTCAAAGCTGGCTTTGAGCCGCTCCACGCCGATCAGCGGGTTGCTGGAGAACTCGCCCACCCGCTGCACATGTTGGCCCAGTTGCTGGCTGCTTTGGGCGATCAGGGTGTCGATGGTGCCCGACACGCCTTTGAGCATGTCCATCACCTTGATCTGGTTGCCGGTGGCGCGGGCCACGGTTTGCGCCACGGCCAGCGCGCTCATGCCGGTGGTGGCGATGCGGTCGCAGCCGTTCATCATTTCGCGCGCGGTTTTCTTGAGCTCGCCCAGCGACAGGTAACCGTTCACCGACACGGCCAACTGGGTGTAGAGGTCGCTCAGGTTTTGCCGGGCGTAGAACAGCACTTCTTGCTCCAAGGCGCGGGCGCGCTCGGGGTCGCTGACCTTGAGCTGGGCCACTTGGTCAGCCAGACGGGCGTCGAGCTGCTCGCAAAAGCGGATGGCGGCTTTGAGCTTGAGCATGGACTCCCACAACTTGCCACGGGTGGCTTCGATCTCGACCGCGTCGCGGTGCATGTCGTCGCGTGCGGCGTGGAGCTGGGTCATGGCTTTTTGCAACTGCGACCCGGCGCTTTGGTACTTGCGAAAGTAGGCTTGCAGCTTGTTGCCCATCGGGATCAAGCCCAGCAGCTTGCGCTCGCTGAGCAAATCGCCGTCATTGCCGGGGTTGAGGTCGTCCAGTTGCGTGCGCAAATCGGCAATCGCCTTGTAGGCGGCGGAATCTTCCATGCCGACAAAGTTGCGCTCCATAAAGCGCCCGGTCATGAAGGCCGCGCTGCTGGCCACTTCTTCTTTGCCCACCCGAAACGACGAGTCCAGCCGCGCCTTGAAGGCATCGCTGTGCAGGTCTTCGGTCAGCAGCTTGTCGATGAAGGTTTGCACCTGGGCATCGACCTCGCGGCTGGTGGCCTCGGGCAGCGGCACGGCATCGCGGGCGGTGGTGGCAGGTAGCGGCGCGACCGCTTCGGGTGCTTGCAGCACAAAGGCAGGCTGAGCCGGGGCGGTGGTGACGGGGGCGGCAGACGCATTCATGACAACTCCTGGTGAACGGGTGGGTGACCAGATTAAGACGCCTGTATGACAAGCGGATGCCAGCGGGCCGGGCGGGGCGGTCTACGGGGCGGTGGTGATGGGGTGTATCACTGGGCGTACTTTTTTTCGATTTCGACAATCATGCGCTCTAGCACCTCGTGCGAGGGCGGATCGACCACATCGACCAGTTGCAGTGGCACCGACAGCTTTTGTGCCTGCACCCGCTGGGCAAAAGCGCCTTGATTGCTGGTGCGGTAGCCGTAGTCCAGCGCCAGGGCTTGCAGCTCGGGGTCGGACTCCAGCAGCGCCCCCAGCTTGGCCCCAGCAGGCGTCAAGGCGACCAACACATGCTTGCTGAACAAAGTGGGCTTGGGGTAGAGCAACACCATTTGCTGGCGCGGATCGGCGGCGGCTTGGGCGCTGGATTGGGTGCTAGGCGAGCGCTTGGCCTGATATTCCAAG
>CALMOI010000300.1 GCA_937871735.1 uncultured Comamonadaceae bacterium | reverse complement strand
AAGCGCGGCGGCGGGCCGGTTTTGAGGCGGCCTTGCGGCAGCTTCAGCTCTTTCAAGCGTGCCGACAGGCTCACGGCTGGCGGGTCGCCCGCACGGCCTGCGGCGTAATTGTTCAGGCCGACGTGGATCTTGCCGTCCAAAAAAGTGCCCGCCGTCAGCACCACGGTGCGGCTGCGAAAGCGAATGCCAACCTGCGTCACCGCGCCAACCACGCGGTCGCCCTCGACCATCAGGTCGTCCACGGCTTGCTGGAACAGCCACAGATTGGGCTGGTTTTCCAACATGCGGCGGATGGCGGCTTTGTACAAAATGCGATCCGCTTGGGCGCGGGTGGCGCGCACCGCCGGGCCTTTGGAGCCGTTCAAGATGCGGAACTGAATACCGCCCTCGTCGGTGGCCAGCGCCATTGCGCCGCCCAGCGCGTCCACCTCTTTGACCAGATGGCCTTTGCCGATGCCGCCGATGCTGGGGTTGCAGCTCATCTGGCCCAGCGTTTCAATGTTGTGGCTGAGCAGCAGCGTTTTGCTGCCCATGCGTGCGGCGGCCAGCGCCGCCTCGGTGCCTGCGTGGCCACCGCCGACCACGATCACGTCAAATTCCTGGGGATACAGCATGGAGAAATCCGGGAGAGGGGCGCGCGTTCCGCGCCGGAAGGCCAGGTGGCCAGAATGGCGCGATTTTAACGGGCGAGGTGTTTTCAGGCACAAAAACCACGTTATGCACTAAATGCATAGAGCCACGTCAACCCGGCCTTGGACAGCGTGACCCCCTCGGCCTAAGCTTCACCCCGTTAGCACAACAAACCCGAGGAACTCACCATGTCCCAACCCACCAACAGCTACGCACCCGCCGTGGCCTTGCCTTTGCCCTCCTATTTGCAAGCCGACAAACTCGGCCCTTGGGGCGTGTACCTGCAACAAGTGGATCGCGTCACGCCTTACCTCGGGCATCTGGCGCGTTGGGTCGAAACCCTCAAGCACCCCAAGCGCGCGCTGATTGTGGACGTGCCCATCCACATGGACGATGGCCGCATCGCCCACTTTGAAGGCTACCGCGTGCAACACAACACCTCGCGCGGCCCAGGCAAGGGCGGCGTGCGTTTTCACCAAGACGTGACTTTGTCGGAAGTGATGGCGCTGTCGGCATGGATGTCGGTGAAGAACGCCGCCGTCAACGTGCCCTACGGCGGTGCCAAGGGCGGCATTCGCGTTGATCCCAAAACGCTGTCGCGTGGCGAGCTGGAGCGCCTGACGCGCCGCTACACCAGCGAGATCGGCATCATCATCGGCCCGAGCAAAGACATTCCGGCACCCGACGTGAACACCAATGAACAGGTCATGGCCTGGATGATGGACACCTACTCCATGAACGTGGGCGAAACCGCCACGGGCGTGGTCACGGGCAAGCCGATTCAATTGGGCGGCTCGCTGGGCCGCCGCGAAGCCACAGGGCGCGGCGTGTACACCGTGGGCGTAGAAGCGGCGCAGCGCATTGGACTGGACATCAGCACCGCACGCATCGCCGTGCAAGGTTTTGGCAATGTGGGCGGCATCGCAGCCAAGCTGTTTTCTGAAACCGGCGCGCGCGTGGTGGCCGTGCAAGACCACAGCGGCAGCCTGTACCGCGAGAGCGGCATGGATGTGGATGCGCTGTTGTTTCACGTGAAACAAACCGGCGGCGTGGCGGGCTTCACCGGAGCCGATGTCACAGCAGATGCGGACTTCTGGAGCGCCCCGTGCGACATCTTGATTCCCGCAGCACTGGAAGGCCAGATCACGGCGGCCAACGCAGGCCAAATCACCGCCCGCATGGTGATTGAAGGCGCCAACGGCCCCACCAGCCCTGAAGCCGACGACATCTTGAGCGCCAACGGCGTGCTGGTGGTGCCCGACGTGATCGCCAACGCAGGCGGCGTGACGGTGAGCTACTTTGAATGGGTGCAAGACTTCTCCAGCTTCTTCTGGAGCGAGGACGAGATCAACGCCCGCTTGGTGCGCATCATGAAAGAAGCGTTCAACACCATCTGGCAAGTCGCGCAAGACCACAAGGTCACACTGCGCACGGCCACCTTCATCGTGGCCTGTACCCGCATCTTGCAAGCACGCGAACTGCGCGGCCTGTACCCCTGAGCCTTGCCCAGCCCCGAATAAACCTCGGGGTGAGTTCAATACGGACTGCGGGGCTTGGGTCATGGCAAACTGCCCCACATCATGGCCCAAACCTCATTTCTTGCAGAGTTTCTCCAAACCGTGCGCGGTGTCCATCACACCGGCGGCGGCACCAAGGAAACCTCCTACTACACCGCACTGAACAACCTATTCGATGGCATCGGCCACACGCTGAAGCCCCGCGTTCGCTGCGTCATGCAGCTCAAAAATCTGGGCGCGGGCAACCCCGACGGCGGCTTGTTCACCGCCGACCAGTTCGACCGGGCCAGCGCCGAAGTCAAAAACCTCGGCGCGCCAAGCCGTGGCGTGATCGAAGTCAAAAGCCCCGCCGAAGCCGTCAACGACACCGCCACCACGGCGCAAATCAGCAAATACTGGGATCGCTACAAACTGGTTCTCGTCACCAACCTGCGCGACTGGCTCTTGATTGGCGAGCGCGGCAGCCAGCGCGTCACGCTGGAGCGGTTTACTTTAGCGCTTGATGAAGCCAGCTTTTGGGAACTGACCGCCCACCCGGCCAAAGCGCAAACCCAGCAAGGCCAGCCGTTTGAAGACTTTCTGACCCGCGTGCTGCTGCACAACGCCCCGCTGGCCGACCCCAAAGACTTGGCGGCACTGCTCGCCAGCTACGCCCGCGAAGCGCGCCACCGCGTCGAACATGCCAGCGCGACCGCCGCCAAGCAGCTCGACGCGCTGCAAAAAAGCCTGGAATCCTCGCTGGGCGTGACCTTCAGCGCCAGCGAAGGCGGGCATTTTTTCCGCTCCACGCTGGTGCAAACGCTGTTTTACGGCGTGTTTTCCGCGTGGGTGCTGCGCCGCGAACAGGCCGCGCCCGGCCAGCCGCTGGCACCGTTTGACTGGAAAAGCGCCGCCCACAGCCTGAACGTGCCGATGATTGCCGCGCTGTTCGGCCAGCTTTCGCAGCCAGCCAAGCTCAAGGCGCTGAACCTGACCGAAGTGCTCGACTGGGCCACCGACGCACTCAACCGCGTCGATCAGGCGGCATTTTTCAAAACCTTCGAGTCCACGCGCTCGATTCAGTATTTCTACGAGCCGTTTCTGGCGGCTTTTGACCCGGAACTGCGCAAAAGTCTGGGCGTTTGGTACACGCCCGAAGAAATCGTGCGCTACCAAGTCGCCCGCGTCGATCAGGTGCTGCAAACCGAGCTGGGCTTGCCCGACGGACTCGGCGACCCGAATGTCGTGGTGCTTGATCCGTGCTGCGGCACCGGCGCTTATCTGGTCGAAGTGCTGCGCGTGATGGCTGAAAAGCTCAAAGCGCAAGGGGCCGATGCGCTGGCCGCGCACCAATTGAAACAGGCCGCCACCACGCGCCTGTTCGGCTTTGAACTGCTGCCCGCGCCTTACGTGGTGGCGCATTTGCAAATCGGCCTGCTGCTGCGCCAGCTCGGCGCGCCGCTGCAGGACGACGAGCGCGCAGGCATTTACCTGACCAACGCGCTGACCGGCTGGGAACCGGCCAAAGAGCCGAAAAACGCGGTGCTGCCCTTCCCCGAATTCGAGCAGGAGCGCGACGCCGCCGATCAGGTCAAGCAGACGCAAAAAATCATCGTGATTCTGGGCAACCCGCCGTATGACGCTTTTGGCGGCGTGGCGCTGGGCGAAGAGCAGGATTTGGTCACGCCGTACAAAGAAGGCTTGATTAAAAAATGGGGCATCAAGAAGTTCAATCTGGATGATTTGTACGTGCGCTTTTTCCGGCTGGCCGAGCGGCGCATTGCCGAGCGCGGCGGGCGCGGCGTGGTTTGCTACATCAGCAATTTTTCCTACACCCGTGGCGACTCGTTTGTCGTCATGCGCGAACACCTGACCCGCAGTTTCAACCGCGTGTGGATTGACGACCTGAACGGCGACAGCCGCGAAACCGGCAAAACCACGCCCGACGGACTGCCCGACCCCAGCGCCTTTTCCACGCCCTACAACAAGGAAGGCATCCGCAAAGGAACCGCCGTGGCCTTGCTGGTCAAAAACTCGCCCGAAAATCCAGCCGCGCCAGCGCCAAAGCACGCTGGCAAAACCCCGCCACCCGCCACGCAAGTGCTTTACCGCAACTGGTGGGGCGCGACAAAACGCGAGGATTTACTCAAAAGTCTGGACGAGCCGCAGCGCGACCAGCACTACATAGCCGTGAAGCCGGATCAATCCAACCTGTTCAGCCTGCGTCCGGGCCAATCGTGCGCGCTGTATTCGGCGTGGCCGACGCTGGCCGAACTGGCCGGTTATGCGCCGATTAACGGGCTGATGGAAAAGCGCGGCGGCGCGTTGATTGACATTGCCAAAGCACCGCTGGAAACACGGATGCGGGCGTATTTCGACCCCGCCATTTCGCATGAAGCACTGGCGCAAATAAATAGCGCGCTGATGAATGACGCAGCGAGATTTGACGCTCGAAAAACCCGCGCCAAGCTGCAAACGTCTGAAGATTTTTCTGCGAACCGTCTTTTGCGCTATGCGGCCAGAGCGTTCGATACCCGCCACGCCTACTACACGCCATCGAGGCCGCTGTGGAACGAACCCCGCCCGACTCTGTGGCAGCAGCACCAGCCCGGCAACCGTTACCTGATGTGCCGCCCTGCCGGGGTTGCCAACCCGGAAGGCGTGCCGGTGATGTTCACCCGCTGCCTGGGCGACAACGACGCGCTGCGCGGTCACGCCTATTACATCCCGCTGGTTTGGCACGCCGCGCCGTCGTCAGGCGCACCGAAAGCCGACCTGTTTGACACCCCGGAAAGCGAAACCGCCGCCGCCAGCGTCAGCGCCAACCTCTCGCCCACCGCCCGCGCCTACCTCGCCGCCCTCGCCCTGCCCGACCCGGACACCGACCCGGCCACCGCCGAACTGATCTGGATGCACGCGCTGGCCATCGGCTACAGCCCGGCCTACCTCGCCGACAACGCCGACGGCATCCGCGAAAACTGGCCGCGCATCCCGCTGCCCGCCACGCGGGGCGCGCTGCTGGCCTCCGCCGCGCTGGGCCGCGACGTGGCCGCGCTGCTCGACACCGAAACGCCCGCG
>CALMOI010000299.1 GCA_937871735.1 uncultured Comamonadaceae bacterium | reverse complement strand
GTACTTGCCGAACAACACGCGGTCGCCAACCTTCACGGTCAGAGCCTTGGTTTCGCCCTTGTCATTGGTCTTGCCGGGGCCGACAGCCAACACTTCACCTTGATCGGGCTTTTCAGCAGCGCTGTCAGGGATGACGATGCCAGATGCGGTCTTGGTTTCGTGTTCCACGCGCTTGACGATGACGCGGTCTGCCAGAGGACGAAGATTCATGGTGACTTCCTTGAAATGGGTGATAAGTAAATACAGGAGCGCCGTGCATCAAGCACGTGTGGCGCGCTGTGGAGCAGGTGTTAGCACTCAACCCCAACGAGTGCTAATGATACGGGCATTTGTTTGGAATTCAAGAGCCGCCCTGATGAGCTCAGGGCAAACACGGGGCTGACGTGCAACACTCGGGGCCATGTCTTTTGATCCTGAATCTGCTGCATGGGCCGAAGCTGCCCTGCAAGCTTTTGACCAAGTCGTTCAGTCGCAGAGCGATTTCCGCAGCCGCCCCGGCCAGCGGCTGATGGCCGCCGAAGTGGCGCGTGTGTTCAGCGCCGCCGACTTGGGCAAGCCCGATAAAAACGCCAGCGCCGCCGATGACGACACCGCCAGTGCTGACGACGAACCCACCCGAGCCATCGCCGTGATCCAAGCGGGCACGGGCGTGGGCAAGTCGCTGGCGTACTGCGCCCCGGCGATTGCCTTGGCGTTGGCACGCGGCACGCGGGTGTTGATCTCGACGGCCACGGTGGCGCTGCAAGAGCAATTGGTCAGCAAAGATTTGCCCCGGTTGGCGGCGCAAATGGCGCAGCCGTTTCGCTTTGCGCTGGCCAAAGGGCGCGGGCGCTACGTCTGCAAGCTCAAGCTGAACCAGCTCGCAGGCGGCACCGCTCCTGACCCCGACGACCTGTTTGCCGACGAAGAACCCGAACCCAGCCGCCGCCGTCCGCAAGACACCGAAGCGCGGGTGCAGTTTTACGCCAGCATGGCGCGCGACTTGGCCAGCGGCGCGTGGCTGGGCGACCGCGACACCCTGGAAACCCCGCCCGAACCTGAGCTGTGGCAGCCCGTGGCCGCCGAATCGCGCTCGTGTACCGGCAAGCACTGCCCGCAGTTCAACGAATGCACCTACTACGACAAGCGCAAAGAGCTGGTGGGTGCGCAAGTCATCGTCGCCAACCATGATTTGCTGCTGTCATCCTTGGGCGCGCGGCTCCTGCCGGAGCTGGACAACTGCCTGCTGGTGCTGGACGAAGGCCACCATCTGCCCGGCATTGCGCTCGACCAATTTGCCTGCGCGATGGACTTGTCGCGCACCGGCTGGGTCGATAAATTGGCCACCCGCGTGCAGCGCATCGGCGGGCTGCTCAACGTCTCGGACGTGAGCGATGTGCCGCGCTTGGCCGCGCAGCTCAAGCAAACCTTGCTCGATTTGTCGCGGCTGGTGATGGATGTCTACGCCGACACCTTGAGCGTGCAAAAAGACAGCCGCCACCCCGCCCGCGCCCGTGCGTCCAAAGGCGAACTGCCCGCCGCGCTGGACGAGCCGCTGCGCCTGCTGGCCGTCACCGCTGAAAGCTTTTTGGCCTGCGCCAGCGCCGTCGCGCAAGCCCTGCGCGCTGAGATCCGCGACAAGCCCGACGAGGCGCGCCGCCTGTCCACCCTGTACGCGCAAATCGGCATGTTGGCCCCGCGCTTGGAAGATGTCCACGGCACCGCGCAACTGCTGTTGCACAGCCCCGCCGACCCGGCCCACGATGCGCCTGTCGCCAAGTGGTTCACTTGCGAAATGGACGGTGACTTCATCGCCGTCAAAGCCCACGCCAGCCCGATCTTGCCGGGGGCCACGCTGCGGGCGCGGCTGTGGTCGGGCGTGCGCGGCGCGGTCATCACCTCGGCCACGCTGACCAGTTGCGACCGCTTCGACTTCTTCTTGAAAGAAGCCGGGTTGCACGGTGACCCTGCCGCCGCCACGCTGGAAGTGAGCAGCCCGTTTGACTACGCCACCCAAGGCCGCTTCATCACCTCAGAAACCGTGGCCGACCCGAAAGAAGCCGCCCGCTTCAACGCCGAAGTGGCGCAGGCGCTGATCCGCGACTTGGGCGAGGTGCGCCACGGCGCGCTGGCGCTGTTCACCTCGCGTGAGCAGCTGCGTGTGGCGGTCGAGGCGCTGTCGCCCGAACTGCGCGAGGTGGTGTTGGTGCAAACCGAGCTGCCCCGCGCCGTGTTGTTGCAGCGCCACCGCGAGCGAGTGGCAGCGGGCGGGGTGTCGGTGATTTTTGGGATGCAGTCGTTTGGCGAGGGGCTGGATTTGCCCGGCCAACTGTGTGAGAGCGTGTTCATCGCCAAATTGCCGTTTGCGCCGCCGGATGATCCAGTGGGCGAGGCCCGCGCCGAATGGCTGCGCGCCGTGGGTCGCGACCCGTTCAGCGAATTGGTGGTGCCCGCTACCGCGATTCGGCTGGCGCAGTGGGCGGGGCGGGCGATTCGCACGGAAACCGATCAAGCCTTTGTCTACTGCTACGACCGCCGCCTGACGCGCACCAGCTACGGCAAGCGGCTGCTGCAAGGGCTGCCGCCGTTCACCGTGGTGCGCCACGACGCGCAGGGGCGGGTGGTTTAGCAGCAGCGTTGGCGGCGCGGCGGGTTACAAAATCTCGGCCAGCATCCGATCCACGCCTTGCTGCCACGGCGGCAGCGTCAGGCCGAACGTGGTTTGCAGCCGCGTGGTGTCGAGCCGCGAATTGGCCGGGCGGCGCGCTGGCGTGGGGAAGGCGCTGGTGGGCACCGGCGCGATCTCGGTGACGCTGAGCGGGCGCTTGCCACGCGCGGCGGCGATCACATGCTCGGCGTAGCCGTGCCAACTGGTGCTGCCGCTGGCGGTGAGGTGATACACCCCGGCGCTGTGGTCGGTGCGGCTGACTTGGCGGATCAGGTGCGCGCTGACATCAGCCAGCAGATCGGCCCCGGTGGGTGCGCCGATTTGGTCGTTGATGACCGTCAGGCGCTCGCGCTCTTGCGCCAACCGCAGCATGGTCTTGGCAAAGTTGCCGCCGCGTGCGGCGTAGACCCAACTGGTGCGCAAGATCAAATGGCGCTCGCAGTGCTGGGCGATGAGCTGTTCGCCCTCCAACTTGGTGCGGCCATAGGTGTTGAGCGGGCCGGTGGCGTCGTCCTCGCGCCAAGGCTGATCACCGCTGCCGTCGAACACGTAGTCGGTGGAGTAGTGCAGCAGCCATGCGCCCAGCTTTTGCGCTTCTTGCGCCAGCACGGCGGGCGCTAAGGCGTTGAGGGTGCGGGCCAGCTCGGGTTCGCTTTCGGCCTTGTCCACAGCGGTGTGGGCGGCGGCGTTGACGATGACGTTGGGGCGCACTTGCCGCACCGTTTCCGCCAGCGCATCAAGCTGACTCAAGTCGCCGCAATGGGCGGTGCTGGCGCGATCTAACGCCACCACACGGCCCAAGGGTGCGAGGCTGCGTTGCAACTCCCAGCCGACTTGACCGTTTTTGCCCAGCAGCAAGATGGTGAATGGCGCGGCGCTCATGCGGCAGACCCGTCGGTGTACTGCTTGCGCACCCAGTCGCGGTACGCGCCGCTTTGCAC
>CALMOI010000298.1 GCA_937871735.1 uncultured Comamonadaceae bacterium | reverse complement strand
CACTTCTTGTTGCAGTGCAACAAAAGAGATGTTTTGGTTGCAAATGACCACATCTGCGGCGGCTAGACGTTGGGCGCGGCTGGCTTGGGTTGCCATGATCTTTTCGATTTCGGCTGGGCTGAGACCGCTGCGAGCTTGCACGCGTGTGATTTGCGTTGTGGTATCGCAATCCACCACCAAGATCTGGTGCATCCGCGCCCGCCAGTGTCCTGACTCAACCAGCAGCGGAATATCAAATACCACGCAAGGGCGTTGCTCACTCTCGGCGTGGGTGGCTTGCACCAAAGCGGTGTAAATCACCAAGGGGTGGATGATGGCTTCCAGTTGTTGCTTTGCCCCCGGATCTGAGAACACGCGTTCGCGCATCCGTCCGCGATCCAGTGCGCCATCGGGGGCGATGGCATCACGTCCAAATGCGGCGGCAATGGCGGCAATGGCGGCTCCACCCGGTGCAGTCAAGCTGCGCGAGATGGCATCAGCGTCGACCAGTGCAGCTCCCAAATCCACCAACATGCGGGCGACCGTACTTTTGCCGCTACCGATACCGCCTGTGAGTCCGATGCGGCGCATGGGCTTGTCTCGCTTAAAGACCAATGACACGCAAAATGGTTTGCGGCCCAAACAGCATGGCAGTGAAACCGGCCCCGGCCAAGAAGGGGCCAAAAGGCACGTAGCCACCTTCACGCAAACCGTTGGAAAACTTCAGGACTATGCCAATCACGGCACCAATCACCGACGACATCAAGATGATGGGCACCAGCGCTTGCCAGCCAAACCAAGCGCCTAAAGCGGCCAAGAGTTTGAAGTCGCCGTAACCCATGCCCTCACGACCCGTCAGCAGCTTGAAGCCCCAGTACACCAGCCAGAGTGACAAATAGCCTGCTATCGCGCCCCAAACCGAAGCAGACAGCGGCACAGCCGTCCACTGCATTGATGAAGCCAGCAGACCTGCCCACAACAGCGGCAGTGTCATGTCATCAGGCAAAAAAGTGGTGTCCCAGTCAATCATGGCCAAGGCCAATAGCAAAGCTGTGAACACGCACCATGCAACAGCAGTTGCGCTTGTCCCCCATTGCCAAGCGCACCACGCAAATAAACCACCCGTTACCAGCTCAATTGCCGGGTAACGCAAGCTAATGCCAGTTTTACACGAAGAGCATTTTCCACCCAAAAATAGATAACTCAGTACGGGAATATTTTCATACCAGCGTATCAAGTGTCCACATTTTTGACAGCGTGAACGAGGAACCATCAAATTAAATGCTGGTTCAGATTTTATTTCTTGACCTGTGAGCTCTGCGCACTCTTGAGCCCACTGGCGCTCCAGGATTTTTGGCATGCGGTAAATAACCACATTCAAAAAACTTCCGACCAGCAAGCCCAGCAATCCACCAAGCAGCATCGTAGCAACATCATGCTCTACCATCAAACCACCTGGCCCATTTTGAAAATTGGCAAATACATAGAAACCACAATACCACCAATCAGGGTGCCCAAAAACACGATAATGATAGGCTCCATCAAGCTGGACAAGCCAGCCACCATTTCATCCACCTCAGCTTCGTAAAAGTCAGCCGCTTTGCCCAGCATGTGGTCAATTGAACCGGATTCTTCACCAATGGAACACATTTGAAGTACCATCGTTGGAAATATATTGGCATTACCCATGGCTGCTGTGAGACTGGTGCCTGTGGATACTTCTTGTTGAATACGTTCGGTTGCCATGACATACACAGAATTTCCGGAGGCACCACCCACCGAATCCAGAGCTTCAACCAAAGGAACGCCTGCTGCGAACATGGTTGAAAGGGTGCGTGTCCAGCGCGCAATCACTGATTTTTCGATCAAAACACCAAAGACAGGCATTTTGAGTAATGCACGATCCATGACGCGCTGCATCGCTTCGCTGCGTTTCCATGCTTCTAAGAAGAAATAAATTGTGCCGCCAATCCCGCCAAAAATTAACCACCAATACGCCACAAAAATTTCACTGATGGCGATCACAAAAAGTGTTGGTGCTGGTAAATCTGCACCAAATGAGGCGAAGACAGTTTTGAAAGCAGGAATCACGAACAGCATGATCACCGCAACCACCACAAATGCCACAATCACCACCGAAATTGGATACATCAAAGCAGATTTAATCTTGCCTTTAATAGCTTCTGTTTTTTCCATGTAAATGGCCAAACGATCCAATAACTGCTCCAAAATACCGGCAGCCTCACCAGCTTCAACCAAGTTACAGTACAGTGTGTCAAAGTAGAGTGGATATTTTCGGAAGGCACTACTTAATGATGTACCACTTTCCACATCAGTTCGGATGTCATTTAGAAGCTTGGTCACACTTGCGTTAGCATTTCCCCGGCCCACAATGTCAAAGGCTTGCAGCAACGGAACCCCAGCCTTCATCATGGTCGCCAATTGACGGGTAAAGATGGCCATGTCTTTAGGCTTAATGGCCTTGCCCGAGCTCATCTTGCGCTTACGGATTTTGGTGGGAAACACACCTTGACGCCGTAAGGTCGCCTGAACGTGATTTTCACCAGCGGCGCGGATTTCGCCCCGGACTTGTTTGCCGTTGCGATCTTTGCCTTCCCATTCGAAGACGTACTCTGTAACTTTCTTGGACGCAGTGGTTGCCATGAAGGTAGTGAAATCCTGTGGTTTCTGGTGAGAGACGTAAGTCAGAGGTTGGTGACGGCCAGCACTTCTTCTAATGCTGTCATGCCGAGTTTGACCTTGCTAAGTCCTGAGGAGCGCAGCGATCGCACGCCCTCGAGCTTAGATTGGTTGGCAATTTCTAAGGCGCTGCCGTCACGCAAGATGATGCGCTGAATTTCTTCGGTAATGGGCATCACTTGGTAAATGCCAACCCGCCCCTTGTAACCGTTGTTGCACATGGAGCAACCCACGGGGCGGTATGGCATCCATGAGCCATCCAGATCTTCTTCCTCAAACCCAGCTTCCAATAAAGTTTCGCGAGGAATATCCACAGGTTGCTTGCAATGAGGGCACAAGCGGCGCGCCAAACGTTGAGCGGTAATCAAAATAACCGCAGAGGCAATATTGAATGGGGCAATACCCATGTTGCGCATCCGCGTCAGTGTGGCGGGTGCGTCGTTGGTGTGCAGGGTGGACAGCACCAAGTGACCCGTTTGTGCTGCTTTGATCGAGATGTCGGCGGTTTCCAAGTCCCGAATTTCACCCACCATGATGATGTCCGGATCTTGACGCAAGAATGACTTCAGCGCAGCCGCGAAGGTAAGACCCGCTTTTTCATTCACGTTGACCTGGTTCACCCCTGGTAAGTTAATTTCCGATGGATCTTCTGCCGTGGCGATATTTACGGTGGGCTTGTTGAGCAAGTTCAGGCAGGTGTACAGCGACACCGTTTTGCCAGAACCTGTTGGACCAGTCACCAAAATCATGCCGTAGGGACGCTCGATGGCACTGAGCAAGCGGGCTTTTTCGACGGGCTCGTAGCCCAGCGCATCAATCCCCAGTTTGGCGCTGCTCGGATCCAAAATCCGGATCACAATTTTTTCGCCGAACAAAGTCGGCAAAGTGCTGACCCGGAAATCAATCACCCGATCCGGGCCGATCTTGAGCTTCATTCGACCGTCTTGCGGAATGCGCTTTTCCGAAATGTCCATGCGCGAGATCACTTTGATCCGCGAAGCCAGTTTTTCCTTGATTGCGACTGGCGGCGAGGTGATTTCCCGCAACTCACCGTCAATACGAAAGCGCACGCGGTAGTTGTGTTCGTAAGGCTCAAAGTGCAAGTCGGACGCACGCATATTGAATGCATCCACCAGCATTTTGTGCAGAAATTTGACGACAGGTGCGTCGTCCACCTCTGATCCGGCAGAGTCGTTTTTGTCTTCGGCGGGAGCTTCTGCTGAGGCCTCATCGAACTCAAAATCGTCGCCGACGATGTTGTTCATCGCTTCGGTCGTCGTTGTGTTGGACTGATCGACAATTTTGGACAGTTTGTCGAATTCAGCAATCACCCAGTCCACCCCGAGTTGGGTGGCAAACTTGATTTTTTCAGCCGCAGACTGGTCTGACGGATCGGCCGTCGCCACGATCAACCGGTTGCCGCGTTTGTTCAGCACGGCTACACGGTAATCAATGCAAATCTTGGCGTCGAGTAAACCTTTGGGGAGGCGTTTGGTGTCAAGTGCCTCGATGTCAATCATGGGCGCGCCAAACGCGACTGACATGGTGTGGGCCAAATCCAGTGCTGAGACTGCGCCGGAGCCGATCAGTTCTCCGATGAAGTTGGTACGGCTGGCGAGAGATTTCTTGTAAATCTCTTCAGCGGCTTTGGGATCGAGTTTTTGAGCAGCAATGAGCGCACGAGCCAAGCCGGGCAAGGCAACGGCGGGTGCTTCTTTGGGGGATGATTCAACGGCGGCCATGACTGGCGATTGTG
>CALMOI010000297.1 GCA_937871735.1 uncultured Comamonadaceae bacterium | reverse complement strand
ATCATCGTGCGTCAACGTGGTACCAAGTTCCACCCCGGCGTGAATGTCGGCGTGGGCAAGGATCACACCTTGTTCTCCTTGGTGGACGGCCACGTGTCGTTCGCCGTCAAAGGCGCGCTGAACAAGCACACCGTGAATGTGACTCCGGCCTGAATTTGACGTAAGGCCAGTCACTGCGAACAACCAAAGCCCCGCATTGCCGGGGCTTTGGTGTTTTCCGGCCTTCGTTTCCCTTGCTCAAACTGGATGTGTCATGAAATTTGTGGATGAAGCCTATATCGATATCATCGCCGGCGATGGCGGCAACGGCTGCGTCTCGTTCCGACACGAGAAGTACAAGGAGTTCGGCGGCCCCAACGGCGGGGATGGCGGACGCGGCGGGCATGTCTTTGCCATCGCCGATCCCAGCCTGAACACCTTGGTTGATTTTCGTTTTTCGCGTCGACACGAGGCCAAGCGTGGTCAGCACGGCATGGGCTCGGACATGTTCGGTGCAGCGGGTGACGACATCACCCTGAAAATGCCCGTCGGCACCATCATCACCGATGCTGAAACCGGCGAAGTCCTGTACGAAATGCTGGTGCCCGGCGAAACCATCATGATCGCCAAAGGCGGCGATGGTGGCTTTGGCAACATGCGCTTCAAAAGCGCCATCAACCGCGCCCCACGTCAGAAAACGCCCGGCTGGCCCGGTGACCGAAAGAACCTCAAGCTCGAACTCAAGGTGCTGGCTGATGTTGGTTTACTGGGTATGCCCAACGCGGGCAAGTCCACGCTGATTACCGCCATCTCCAACGCGCGCCCCAAAATCGCCGATTACCCCTTCACCACGCTGCACCCCAACTTGGGCGTGGTGCGCGTCGGCCCGGAGCAAAGCTTCGTGGTTGCCGACGTGCCGGGTTTGATTGAAGGTGCATCAGATGGCGCGGGCTTGGGTCATTTGTTCCTACGCCACTTGCAGCGCACGCGCTTGCTGCTGCACATCGTGGACATGGCTCCCTTCGATGATGGCGTCGATCCCGTGGCGCAAGCCAAGGCCATCGTCACCGAGCTGAAAAAGTACGACCAAGGCCTGTACGACAAGCCGCGCTGGTTGGTGCTGAATAAGCTCGACATGGTGGACTCTGAAGTGCGCGCCGCTTTGATCAAAGACTTTGTGAAGCGCTTTCGCTACAAAGGCCCGGTGTTTGAGATTTCGGCGCTGACGCGCGAAGGCTGTGATAGCCTGATCAAAGAGATCTACAAACACATCAAGGCCCAGCAAGTGGCCGAGCAACCGCATGTCGATGTCGATCCGCGTTTCGTCCAACCTGAGCCTGATACCGGGGTTTGATTGAGTTAGCACATCATGCAAAAAGCAGCTTCCAGCGTGTTGCGCGATGCGCGGCGCATCGTGGTCAAAGTGGGCTCCAGCCTCGTCACCAACGAAGGCCGAGGCCTTGACGAAGTCGCCATTGGCGAATGGAGCCGTCAACTGGCCGAGTTAGCCCGCGATGGCCGCGAGGTGGTGATGGTCTCCAGCGGTGCGATTGCCGAAGGCATGAAACGCCTAGGCTGGACGACTCGCCCGCGTGAAGTCCACGAACTGCAAGCGGCTGCCGCTGTCGGCCAGATGGGCTTGGCTCAAATGTACGAAACCAAGCTGCGCGAAAACGGCTTGGGTAGCGCCCAAGTGCTGCTCACGCACGCCGACTTGGCCGACCGCGAGCGCTACCTCAACGCCCGCTCCACACTGCTGACGCTGCTCAAGCTGCGGGTGCTGCCGGTCATCAACGAAAACGACACGGTGGTGAACGACGAGATCAAGTTCGGCGACAACGACACCTTGGGTGCGTTGGTGGCCAACTTGATCGAGGCTGACGCGCTGGTGATCTTGACCGACCAGCGCGGCCTCTACACCGCCGATCCGCGCAAGAACCCGGATGCGACGTTTGTTCACCAAGCGCGTGCGGGCGACTTGGCGTTGGAGGAGATGGCGGGCGGCGCGGGCTCCAGCATTGGGCGCGGCGGCATGTTGACCAAAATCATCGCGGCCAAGCGCGCAGCTGGTTCGGGCGCGTCAACCGTGATTGCGTGGGGCCGCGAGCCTGATGTGCTGATTCGCTTGGTGCAAGGCGAAGCCATCGGCACGTTGCTGGAGGCGCAAACCCCCAAACAGCAAGCGCGCAAACAATGGATGGCTGACCACCTGCAACTGCGCGGTGCCGTCACGGTAGACGAGGGCGCGGCGCTGAAGCTGCGCCAAGAAGGCAAGAGCTTGTTGCCCATCGGCATGACAGCGGTAGAAGGCGACTTCTCACGTGGCGACGTGATCGCGGTGCGCGATCCGTCGGGCGTGGAGATGGCGCGTGGCCTCGCCAACTACGCCAGCGCCGAAGCGCGGCTGCTGTGCCGCAAGCCATCGAGTGAGTTTGAAGCCTTGCTAGGCTATGCCGCTGAGCCCGAAATGGTGCATCGCGACAACTTGGTGCTGACGCGCCCCGCTTGAACCGGCGGGGGGCAAGACTGGCGCATCACAGCTTCAGTGCCCCGCGTGTCCTGCTTCACCATCACTGGCGCGCAAGCTGTTTTGTGGGTCGGGGTCAAACGTCGCCCCCGGCGGCAGCTCAAACATGCCGCCCGGCCCGCCCCCATGCGGCGACATGCCCTGCGCGTCGTGCTGCTGGCGTATGCTGCCGCGCAAAAAACGATTGCGACTTTCAAAGCGCGGCAGAAAGCGCGACAGCTCGGTCAGCGCCATCTCATACACCCCGCGTTTGAATTCCACCACCACGTCCAACGGTACCCAATACTCATTCCAGCGCCACGCATCAAACTCTGGATGGCTGGTGGCGCGCAGATTCAGATGCCAGTCTTGCCCCACCAACTGGAGCAAGAACCAGATCTGTTTCTGGCCTTTGTAGTGTCCCCGTGCGTCACGTCGGATGTACCGATCTGGCACCTCGTAGCGCAACCAGTCCCGAGTGCGGGCCACAATGCGCACATGCTCCGGATGGAGCCCCACTTCTTCATGCAGCTCGCGGTACATGGCTTGCTCGGGTGTCTCTCCCCGATCAATGCCGCCTTGCGGAAACTGCCAGCTGTGGGTGCGAATGCGCTTGCCCCAGAACACTTGGTTCTTCTGGTTGAGCAGGATGATGCCGACGTTAGGCCGAAAGCCTTCCCGGTCAAGCATAATCAAATCCCAATTTTATAAACTGGAACCATTATGCACAGCGTCCTAGGTGCATCAAGGGTTGCAGCTTCCCATTTCCCTTCTTTGAGTTGATCTCCCCCACGCCATGAAAGCCAGCCAGTTCTTGATCTCTACTTTGCGGGAAGCGCCCGCCGATGCTGAAGTCGTCAGCCACCAGCTCATGATGCGTGCGGGCATGATCAAAAAGCTCGGCGCAGGCATCTACAACTACATGCCGCTGGGCCTGCGCGTGATCCGCAAGGTCGAAGCCATCGTCCGCGAAGAAATGAACCGCGCCGGTGCCGTCGAGTTGACCATGCCCGTGATCCAGCCCGCCGAGCTGTGGCAAGAAACCGGGCGCTTCGACAAGATGGGCCCCGAGCTGCTGCGCATCCAAGACCGTCATGGCCGCGACTTTGTGGTGCAGCCCACCAGCGAAGAAGTCGTCACCGACATCGCGCGCCAAGAGCTGCGCAGCTACAAACAGTTGCCCAAAAACCTCTACCAAATCCAGACCAAGTTCCGCGACGAACGCCGTCCGCGCTTTGGCCTGATGCGCGGGCGCGAATTCATCATGAAGGATGCCTACAGCTTTGACCGCGACCAAGCCGCCGCCAAAGCCAGCTACCAAGTCATGGCGACCGCCTACCGCCGCATCTTTGACCGCTTCGGCCTGCGTTACCGCGCCGTGGCAGCCGACAGCGGCGCGATTGGCGGCGACCTGTCCGAAGAGTTCCAAGTGATCGCTGCCACCGGCGAAGACGCCATCGTCTACTGCCCCACCAGCAACTACGCGGCCAACATCGAAAAAGCCGAAGCCCTGCCGCCCGTCGCCCCACGCGCCGCCGCCAGCGAAGCGCTGACCGATGTCCCCACGCCCGGCAAGAGCACTTGCGCGGAGGTGGCCGAGCTGCTGGGCCTGCCGCTGACGCGCACCGTCAAATCGCTGGTGCTGGCCACCGACGAACTGAACCAACACGGTGAAATCGTCAAATCCCAAGTCTGGCTGCTGCTGCTGCGCGGCGACCACGACATGAACGAAGTCAAAGTCGGCAAAGTGCCTGGCTTGAACGTCGGTTTCCGCTTCGCCACCGTGGGCGAAATCGAAACCCACTTTGGCTGCAAACCCGGCTACCT
>CALMOI010000296.1 GCA_937871735.1 uncultured Comamonadaceae bacterium | reverse complement strand
TGGCGGGCGCGCTGGGCTTCAAGACCTGGGGCTACGTCACCAGCTTGCCGCTGGCGCTGCTGCTGGTGGTGCTGGTCTGGGGGCCGCTGGCGCATGACATTCGCAACGGGCGCTTCGCCCCGTCGCTGCCGTGAACGCCGCGCCCTGCCTCAGCGCTTCATGACCTTCACGGTCTGAATCGAGGTGTACTCCTCCAGACCATGGCGGCCAAACTCAACCCCGATGCCCGATTGCTTGACCCCGCCAAAAGGCGCATCCGGCTGAATCGCGCCGTGTGCATTGACCCACACGCTGCCGCACTCTAGGCGCTGTGCCAGCTCGGCGGCGCGAACCAAGTCGCTAGACCAAATCGAGCCACCCAGCCCGCTGGGATTGCGGTTGGCGCGGGCTATGACTTCGTCGATATCGCTGTAGCGAATCACCGGCAAGATCGGGCCAAAGGGCTCTTCATCGACCAAGCGGCTGCCGTCGGTCAAATCAGCGACGATGGTCGGCTCGTAAAAGTAGCCGGGGCCAGCGCGACGCTGGCCGCCACACAAGAAGCGGCCACCGTCACGGCGCGCATCGTCCGCAAACCCTTCGACGATGCGCAGTTGGGCGGCGTTTTGCACCGGGCCGAGTTGGGTGGCGGGCTCCATGCCGTCACCGACCACCGTGGCCTGGGCCAGCCGGGCCAGCTCGGCGCACAGCGCGTCGTACTGGCTGTCATGCACGTACAAGCGTTTGAGGCAGGCGCAGGTCTGGCCGTTGTTGTGGAAGGCCGCGCCAAACAGTTGGGGCGCAATGGCTGGCACATCCACATCGGGCAAAACGATGCCTGCGTCATTGCCGCCCAGTTCCAGCGTCAAACGCTTGAGGCTGGCCGAGGCGCTCGCCATGATCTTGCGGCCCGTGGCAGTAGAGCCTGTGAACACGATCTTGGCCACGCCCGGATGCGCCACCAGCGCTGGGCCCACGTCAGAGCCCGCTGCGCCGGTCACCAAATTCAGCACGCCCGGCGGCAGGATGGCGTTGGCCAACTCGACAAAACGGGCGGTGGCCACGGGCGTGAGTTCCGACGGCTTGATGACCACCGTGTTGCCCGCCCGCAGCGCAGGGATGACATGCCAGATGGCGATCATCAGCGGCCAGTTCCAGGGCGTAATGGATGCCACCACGCCCAGCGGCTTGCGGTGGACTTCGACCCGAGCCTCGTCGTTGTCTTGAATCACCTCGACCGGCAAGTCCAAGTCAGCGGTGACGTGCGTCCAAGCAATGGAGCCGCCCACCTCCATGCCCGCGCCCACGCTGTTCAGGCCGTTCAGGGGCTTGCCGGTTTCGCGCGTCAGCAGCGCCATCAGCTCGGGCATGTGGTCTTGCAGCGCTGCGCCCAGCGCGTGCAGCATGCGCTGGCGCTCGGCGTCAGGGGTGCGGCTCCAAGCGACAAATGCCTGCTGCGCGGCCTGCACGGCGGCATCGACGTGGCTTGCATCACCAGCGGCGACCTGGGCAAAGGGCTGGCCGGTGGCGGGGTTGATGACGTCAAAGCTGGCGTCGCTGGTGACCGGCTGGCCGCCGATCAGCATGGGAATGGATGTCATGGTGTTGTCTCCTACAGATGGTTTGAAAACGCCCCGCTATCGCTGCGGGGTCGGGGAAAGCATAGCGATCAGGCTCAGGGCGCAGACTGATCGTCTTTGACCACGCCGTGCTTAGAAAAGCGCAGCACGCCGCCGCCCTGCACTGGCAGCAAGGCGGTGAGCGAGAGGCGGTCGTCGCGCTGCTTCCAGGTGAAGTGCTGGCCTTGGTCATCGCTGCTCAGTTGCACGCCGTCCAGCGCGGTGCCCAGCACCTTGGGGCCGACTTGCACCAAGTCGGTCACCGAGCTTTTGCTGTCGCTCACGGCACTTTGCCAGCTGCGGCCTTCGTCGCTGCTGCGGTAAATGGTGCCGCGCAGGCCCGCCACCAGCAAGGTGCCGTCTTGCAGGGCCAGCCCCGTCCAGAACGAGCCTTTGTAGCCGGTCTTCAGGTACGTCCAGTGCTGGCCCCGGTCGTCGCTGCGCAGCACCAGACCGCGTTCGGCGGCGACGTAGAGCGCGCCCTTGGGCGAGGCGAAGGCTTTGAACAGGTTGCGGTCGGCGCGGCCCCCTTCGGGCGGGGCGGGCATCTCGACCTTGTTCCAGGTCTGGCCGCCATCTTGGGTGCGCAACACCAGCGACCACAGCCCGACGGCCACGCCCTCTTGCGCATTGAAGAAATGCACCGAGAACAGCGGACGGTCTTCGTGCGTGTCGATGCGCTGGATCTTCCAGCTCTGGCCGCCGTCGGCGGTGTGCAAGATCGCGCCCCAGTGGCCCACAGCCCAGCCGTGCTGGGCGTCGGCAAAGGTGACGGCGGTCAGGGTCGAGGACACGGGCACCTGCGCGGCTTGGCGCAGGGTCTTGCCCTCGTCGTCAGACAGCAGCACGATGCCGTAGTCGCCCACGGCGACGATGCGCTGTCCGGCACGGGCCGCGCCCAACATGGGCGCTTGCGCAGCGGCGGGGCTGGGGCGCGCAGGCTGGGGTTTGAGCTCCGCCGGAGCAGCGGCTCCGGCAGGCATACCGGTGGTGGCAGCGGCGGATTCGGCGGTCTGGGCCTGGGTCAGCCCGCAGGCAAAGGCCAGCAGCAGCGCCAGCCCCATCGGTGAGAAGTGCTTGGGGTGCATGGGTTGACTCCTGCTCAGTGGTTCAAGATGCCGGGCGCACGCACCGGGGTACGGCGGGGAAAGAGTCGCTCCAGCCAGACGGCAAAGGCGGGCAGCGCCGTCATCGCCATGACCATGTTGACCATGAACATGAAGGCCAGCAGCTTGCCCATGTCGGCCTGAAATTTCAGATCCGAGAAGGCCCAGGTCGCCACGCCCACGGCCAGCGTGATGGCGGTGAAGATGGTGGCGGTGCCCACTTCCAAAATCGCGTGCTCCAGCGCCTTGACGATGTTCTGCCCTTGCGACAGGTGCAGTTGCAGCCGGTTGTAGATGTAGAAGGCGTAGTCCACTCCAATACCCACAGCCAGCACCATGACGGGCAGCGTCGCCACCGTCAGGCCAATTTGCAGCTCCTTCATGAACCAGTAGCCGATGAAGGTGCCCACGGTGAGCGGCAAACAGCAAGCCAGCACGGCGCGGAAGTCGCGGTACACCAGCGCCACCAACACCACGATGGCGAGGTAGACGTACATCATCATCGGCCACTCGCTGCGCTCGACCTCGTCGTTCACGGCGGCCAACACGCCTGCGTTGCCCGAGGCCAGGCGGATGGTGATACCGGGCACCACGTTGGCGCTGCGGAAGGCTTTCACCTTGTCGATCACCCGGTTGATGGTGCTGGCCTTGTGATCCGTCAGGAACAGGTGGACGGCGGTCATGCTGCAATCCTTGCGCATGTAGCCGCGCATCCGGCCAATCTCGGTAGACAGCGCCGCGTAGTTGGCCGGATCAATCGGGATGGCGGCCATCTTGGGGTTGCCTTCGTTGTAGCCCTCGTTGTAGGTGCGCAGTTGGCTGGCGTAGGAACTGACGGAAAGCACGCCCTCGGTGTGCTGCATGTCCCAGACGAACTGGTCTTGGTAGATGCCAATAGCCACGTTCTCGCAGGACTCGGGCGCGGCTTCGAACACCACGGTGAGCCAATCCAACCCGGTGTCATACGACCCCGCAATCGAGACAGCATCGCGGTTGAAGCGGGCCTCGGGCCGCAGCTCGGGCGCGCCGGGTTGCAGCGTGCCAATCACGCGGTCGCTGCTTTGCCAGACCGACACGGCCAACACGCTCAGCGTCAACGCAATCACGATGGCGGCGTTGCGCGGCTCGGCCACACGGGCCAAGGTGCGCAGCCAGCGGGCGCGCTGGTCGCGCTTCATCATGGCCTTGTCGGCATACGCCTTGGTGAAGCGGAAGTAGGACGCGGCAATCGGCAGCATCGCCAAGTTGGTGGTGATCTTGAAGAACACGCCCAGCGAGGCGGTGATGGCCAACTCGCGCACCATCGGGATCGGAATCAAGATCAGCGTGATGAACGAGACAAAGGCCGTGACCAGCGCCAGCACGCCCGGAATCAACAGGCCCGAGAAGCTGGCGCGCGCCGCCTGCTCGGTGGTTTTGCCATGCGCCAGCTCGCGCACGATGAAGTTGATTTGCTGCACCCCGTGCGACACGCCAATGGCAAACACCAAAAACGGCACCAGCACGCCCAGCGGATCCAAGCCAAAACCCAGCAGACGCAGCGCGCCAAACTGCCAGACCAGGGAGGTGAACGAACACAAAATCGGCAGCACGGTAAAGCGCACCGAGTGGCTGTACCAGTACACCGCGCCCGCCGTCAGCAGCAGCGCGACGGCGCAGAACTCCAGCACTGACGAAGCGCCTTCGGCAATGTCGCCCACCTGCTTGGCAAATCCGATGATCTGCACCTCGAAACCCGCGTCTTCAAACTTGCTGCGCAGGCCTTCGAGAAGTTGGTTGTAGGCCACGTAGTCAATCTTGTGGCCGTCTTTGTCCACCTCGGCCAGTTCGGCGACGATCATGGCGCTGCTCTGGTCGCGCGAGACCAAGGTGCCGACAAAGCCGCCTTGGCTGGCCGAACGCTGGATGCCCGCGATGGTGTCGGCATTGAGCTGATCTGGCGTGACGGTGCCGGGGATCAGCGGGTCGGCGCGAAAGCCTTCTTCGGTGATTTCGTTGACGAAGCTGTTGGGCGTCCACAGCGACTGCACGCCCAAGCGATCCACGCCGGGCAGGTAGATCACGGCCTGGGTCACGTCGTACAGGCGCTTGAGGCCCGCTTGCGTCCAGATGGTGCCCTGCTTGGCCTTGACCACCACGTTCAGGCGGTTGGCCCCGAGCACGTCGTTGCGGTACTTCTGGAAGGTCTGGATGTATTCGTGGCCGGTGGGCATCTGCTTTTCAAAACCGGCGTCCATGCGCAGTTGCAGGGCAAAGTAGCCCATGACGGCGGTGAACAGCGCCAGCCAGATCAGGAACGGCGTGCGAAATCGGAAGCAAAAATTCTCCAACCCGGACAGCATCCGGGTCAGATGGCGGTCGACATCATCGACGCTGAAAAGGTTGAGCATGGTCGCTGTCCCGTGGGGAGATGGTGGCAATGCGGGTGCGGGGGCGGCGTGGCCCCCGCTGCCCGATCAGAAGTTGCGCGAGGCGTACAGACCGACGAAATCGCGGTCTTTGTACGGCTGGTCATAGACCCGCGAGCCGCCCCAGAACTTGGCGTAGTTCACGCCAAATTGCCAGTTGGCCGGGTTTTGCGTGAACGTGATCATGAAGTTGGCCGACTTGGCCCCTTGCATGAACAGTGCGCTGGAGTTGGGTGTGCGCCCCTTGACGGCATGGAAGAAGTAAACCTCCGGCATCACCTGCCAGCCCGCAATCAAGCTGCCGTCATAGACCCAGCTGAAGTCCAAGTTGTAGCCCGCCGAGAACTTGTTGCCCACCGCTTGCGCCGTGCCGTTCAAGTCGTACTCTTGGCCCCAGCCCCAAACGCCAGAACCGACAGGCTCGCTGCCATAGTGCTTTTTCATGTTGGGGTAATAAGCGGCTACCCCTTCAATCATCAGCGTGGCGGTCGAGGCATTGCCCAAGGCTTTGAGCACGTTGCCGTAATCGCTGCTGGGGGTCATGCTGAGCAAGCCGGTCATGTGCCACTGGTACTTTTTCTCGTCCACCCAGCACTTGCCGCCGTTGCCCGCACAGCCGTCAAAGTTGGGGTTGAGCGAGACGGCGTCTTTGGGCCGGTACGACAACTCGGTGCCCAGCGACCAGTCACCCACCGGCATGCTGGCCGAAACGCCGTACATGCGTCGGTCTTCGGGGTAGACCCATTCGGTGCCGTTGGCCAGACTGAGCTGGGGCACCTTGTCGTGGTAGGCCATGGCGTAGGCACCCAAGTTGAGCTGGGTGTCTGCCGGTTGCCAGCGCAGCGCCGCCCCGTACTGACCCGAGTTCTTGGGCTTGCTGCGGGCAAAGCCGTAGGTGGTGTCGCCCTTGCCCAAGCCGTTGACCTGCGACCAATAGCTGCCGGTGGGCGGAAAGTAGCTCTCGTTCCAGCGGGTCTGCACATACGCTTCAAAGTTCAGGCCATGCCCCAGGCCGGTGGCAAAGCTGACCATGGGCGCGGGCAAAAACACCTCTTTGAGCTGGGTGCCGGGCTGCGAGGCCCGCATGATGTCCATAGCGTTGATCTGGTTCACGCCGCCGGGCAAAAAGATGCTTTCGCCCCAGCTGATGACTTGGTTGCCCACGCGCACCCGCGCCCGCTCCTCGCCCAAAGTGAATTCCTTGCTGACCCAAAAGTCCAGCAGCCGGGCCTTGAAGTTGAGGTCGTCGCGAGCCTCGGGTGACAGCGAACTGGTGTAGCCGTTGGAGCCCGTGGCGGCGCTGCTGTAGCCCGTGGTGTGCGTTGCCGACAAGTCACGCAGCCAAGTGACGCGCCCCATGAACTTGATGTCCTCCGGCATCTTGAGCAGCAGCTCGTGCGTGCCCTTGAGGTAGGTGGTGAAGGCATCACCCTTGGCGTAGTTCAGGTTGCCTTGGTCACCCACCCCGGCGGCGGTGGTGCAGCCCGCCGGGGCTCCGCTGCCGCTGGCTCCGGCCACGATCAGGTTGCACGACGGGTTCTTGGCCCGCAAGCCAATGCCCGTGGTGACGGTGGAGTCCAGCGAGCCCGACAGGCTCTCGGTCTCAAAGGTGATGGCCGACGCGCTACCCGAGCAGACCGCCAAGGCGGCCAAAGTCAGAGCGCTGAAGTGGTACGCAGATTTCATCGCAAACCTCGCTGTTCAAAGTGGGGAAGACATCAAACTCAGCGTTCGCTGATGGCGCGCAGGTTGTCGGAGGTATAGAAGCTTTCCTTCAGCTTGGGGTCGTTGGCTTCCACGAACCAGCGCATGTCCTTGCCCGAGGCCAGCGGGCCTTGATCCACCAAGTAGCGGTTGTCGATCAGGTTGTATTGGACGAAGGCGGGGTTGTCGCAACTGCCGGTTTCATAGACCGGGATCACGAAGCCTTCGCGTAGCTTCCACAGCTTGCCTTGGGCGTCGTAGTCGTCGGCGACCACGATGGCCCAGCTGTCTTCGTCGATGTAGAAGGTGCGCTTGGGTGCGACGTGGCGCACGCCGGGCTTGACCGTGGCTTCGACCACCCAGACGCGGTGCTGTTCGTAGCGGCGGTGGTGGCTGTCCACGCTGTTTTCTTTGGCCACGTCAGCAAACTTGACGTTGGGGTCGTACATGCCGAAGGCGTTGTAGCCGACCAGCAGTTCTTTCTTGCCGATCAGCTTCCAGTCAAAGCGCTCGATGGTGCCGTTGAACATGCGCGGCTCGTCCATGGTGTACTGGTTCTCGAAGCCAATTTGAGGCGCGTCGTAGGCGTAAGTAGGCATGCGGCGCACGCGGCGCTGGCCAGGGAAGTAGTAGAAAACGTCGTTGGTCTTGTCCAGGTAGTTGGTCACGGCCAACGCCTGACCGGCCAGCGCGGTGGGCGACTTGTAGGTGAAGTAGGTGAAGTACTCGACCGGCGGCAGCGCGCTCAGTTGCGTGCTGCCCTTCTTGCCCCAGGGGAAGTAATAGGTCTGGGTGGAGGTGGCGGCCACCCATTCGCTGGCCCCGGCGCGCGGCGACAAGGCGGTGTAAACGTTAGGGAACTCAAAGCCCACGCCCGCGTACTTCATCTTGGCGTTGGTGATGACTTCAGTGCCGGTCTTGGGCAGGGGAAAAGGAATGCCGGGAACGGTGGCTTCTTTCAGACTCCAGCCGTCGGCGGCCAGCTTGGCGCTGGTGGCGTTTTTATGGGTGTTCTCAGCCACAAAGTCGGGGTTGCCGCAGGTGCGACGCGAGGGGTAGACCTCCATCGTGTAGCCCTTGGTCTGTTTGATGAGCTGCACCTGCCCGGGGCTGAGGCGGTCGGCATACCGATCCACATTGGCCGCGTTG
>CALMOI010000295.1 GCA_937871735.1 uncultured Comamonadaceae bacterium | reverse complement strand
CATGATCTGAAAAACAGTCATGGGCAAGCCCAACTCGGCGCACAGCCGCTGGGCAAAGTGCGGCTCCAGCGCTGCCAGCGCCACGCGGCCATCCAAGCAGGGATACACCGCGTAACCGGCATGTGCGCCGCCGACCCAACCGTCGGGCTGCGTCAGCTCCCAACTGCACGGCATGGCCAGCCACGCGGCAGCATCTGACAAGGCTACTTCTTGGTACACACCCAAGCCTGCCGGGTCGAGACGCTGCACCAGCACCGCCTTCAGCACCGCCTCGGTGGCTAAGAGTGAGCCGCCCATGTCTGCAAACAAGCTGCTGGGCAGATTCAAGCCTTGAATCATGCCGCTGTCAGCTTGGTAGGTCAGATCGTGCCCGGCTTCTTCAGCCCGCGCACCCGACGCACCCACGATGGCGACTTGCGACAACTTCGGGTAGCGTGCGTGCAGCGTGCCCCAGTCCAGCCCCAGCTTGTTCAGCGCTGAGGGGCGAAACGCGGTCAGCAGCACATCGGCTTGCGCCAGTTGCCCGTGCAGTTCGGCTTGACCTGCCGGGCTTTTCAAATCCAGTTGCAGCACTTGCAAGCCTTCTTGCAGCAAGGTGTAAGCGCCGGGGCTGTATTGGCTCATCGGGTCGCCGCTCACGCCGGGGGCGGCTATTTTGGGCGGCGGCGGTTCGGCCTTGATGCAGACCGCGCCCATCGCGCGCAGCCGCAGCAGCGCGACCGGGCCGGGCACATTCAGCGCCAAGCTGAGTACGCGCAGGCCGCGCAAAGGTTGCAACGTTGAAGGGGCGGGCGACAGGGCGGGAATCGGCATAGCGTTGTCTCGGGTAGTGGTTTGAATTCAATTTACCCGAAACGCCCCAGCAACACCGCCGCTTGGGCGACAGTTTGCCGGGGGCGATCACCAACGCTGCTTACTGCCCAAAATCCAGCGGCAGACCGACGTAGTTTTCTGCGATGGTGCGCGAGCCCGCTTCCGAGTTCAGCAAATAGTCCATCTCGGCCTGCTGGAATTTGGCGACGATGGCACCGTCGTCCGGGAAGCGGTGCATGAGTTGCGTGAACCACCACGAAAACCGCTCAGCGCGCCAAATGCGCTTCAAGCAGCGCTCGGAATAGCTGTCGATGCCCGCCTCGGACTGCTCTTGGTAGAACTCGATCAGCGCGCTGGACAGGTACTTCACGTCTGTCGCCGCCAGATTCAAACCCTTGGCTCCAGTGGGCGGCACGATGTGACCCGCGTCACCGGCCAAGAACATGCGGCCAAAGCGCAGCGGCTCGGTGATGAAGCTGCGCAATGGGGCGATGCTCTTTTCAATCGACGGGCCGGTGATCAGCTTTTCGCGGCCTTCGTCGTCTAGGCGCAGGCGCAGCTCTTGCCAGAAGGCATCGTCCGTCCAGTCTTCGATGCGGTCGGTCAGCGGCACTTGCAGGTAATAGCGGCTGCGGGTTTTGCTGCGCTGCGAGCACAGGGCAAAGCCGCGCGGGCTGTTCACATAGATCAGTTCGTCGCAGACGGGCGGTGTGTCGCTCAGCAAGCCCAGCCAGCCGAAGGGGTAGACCTTTTCATATTCTTTGATGGCGTTGCGCGGCGCGCTGGCGCGGCACACGCCGTGAAAGCCGTCGCAGCCCGCAATGAAATCGCATTCAATTTCAAACGATTGGCCGTCTTTTTCGTAGGTGACGCGGGGGCGGGCGGTGTCAAAGTCGTGCACGGCCACGTTGTTGGCTTGGTACACCGTGGGCAGACCGGCGGCGGCGCGTGCGTCCATCAAGTCGCGGGTCAGTTCGGTTTGGCCGTAGACCATTACGTTCTTGCCGCCCGTCAGGTGGTTCATGTCGACGCGGTGGCGTTGGCCGTCAATCAGCAGCTCAAAACCGCCGTGAACCAAGCCCTCGCGGTGCATACGCTGGCCCACGCCTGCTTCGTCCATCAGGTCGATGCATACTTGCTCCAAGATGCCAGCGCGGATGCGGCTGAGCACGTAATCGCCGGTTTGGCGTTCGATGATGATGGCGGCTATGCCCGCTTTGTGCAGCAGTTGACCGAGCAACAAGCCCGACGGCCCGGCTCCGATGATGGCGACTTGGGTGCGCATAAGGTGTCTCCTAAAGTGTGTGTTGAGCTGGATCAACTGTAGGTTTCAACGCTCAATATCACCATCGCTATAGGCCAAACTTGCGCGATGATCGCCATGCTTGCACGATCATCGCGCAAGGTTTCATAATGCGGCCATGATTGCTAAAGCAGACTTGATTGAGGGCATGGCCAAAGGCATGGCGGTGCTGGAAAGCTTCGACACCGAACGCCAGCGCCTGAACGCCACGTTGGCCGCCCAGCGTGCCGGGTTGACCCGCGCCGCCGCCCGCCGCCATTTGCTGACGCTGGCGCACTTGGGTTATTTGGAAACTGATGGCAGCTACTTTTGGCTGGCGTCGAAGGTGCTGCGTTTTTCGGGCAGCTATTTGGCTTCGGCGCGCTTGCCGCGTCTGCTGCAACCCACGCTGAACCGGCTGGCCGCGCAGACACAAGAGTCGTTTTCAGCCGTGGTGCTGGACGGCAGTGAAGTGGTGATCGTGGCCCGCAGTGTGACGCTGGCCGGGGCCAGTCGGGTGCTGGCGCATGGGCTGCATTTGGGGGCGCGCTTGCCCGTGCATGCCACGTCAACCGGACGGGTGTTGCTGGCGGCTTTGTCTGCGCCTGAGTTGGATGCGTGGTGCCACGAGCGCAAGCTGCCGCGCCTGACTGCCAAAACCATCACAGATATTGCGCTGCTGCGCCAGTGCATCCAGCAAGCCGCGCAAGACGATTACGCCGTGGTCAGTGAACAGCATGAACTGGGCGTTCATGCCTTGGCGGTGCCGCTGCGCAACATGCAAGGCCAGACCGTGGCGGCGCTGAATGTGGTGGCCCCGCCCGGACGCTTGCAGCCCGAAGTGCTGCCGCGTGACCTGCTGCCGCTACTGCAAGAAGCCGCCC
>CALMOI010000294.1 GCA_937871735.1 uncultured Comamonadaceae bacterium | reverse complement strand
ACCAACCACATGCTGGCGTATTCGGCCAAGAAGAAGATGGCGAAACCCATGCCCGAGTACTCGACCATGTGACCGGCCACAATTTCTGCCTCGCCTTCAACCACATCAAACGGGTGACGGTTGGTTTCAGCGACACCTGAAATCAGGTAGACAAAGAAGATCGGCAGCAGCGGCAGCCAGTTCCAAGACAGAATGCCCAAGCCTTTGTCCGCAGCCATGCCCTTGCCTTGCAAGGTCACGATATCGCTCAAGTTCATGCTGCCGGTGACCATCAACACCACTACAAAGCAGAAACCCATCGCAATTTCGTAACTCACCATCTGGGCCGATGCGCGCAAAGCACCCAAGAAAGCGTACTTGGAGTTAGATGCCCAACCCGCGATGATCACGCCATAAACTTCAATTGACGTGATGGCCATCACCATCAGCAAACCAGCGTTGATGTTGGCCAGCGCCATGTCAGGGCCAAATGGAATCACCGCCCAAGCTGCCAAGGCGGGCATGATCGCCATGATCGGGCCTAACAAGAACAAGCCCTTGCTGGCGGCGGTAGGCCGAATAATTTCTTTGGTCAGCAGTTTCAAGGCATCAGCGATAGGCTGCAATAAACCCATAGGGCCGACGCGGTTCGGGCCGTAACGCACTTGCATGAAGCCCAGCAGCTTGCGCTCCCACAGCGTCAGGTAGGCCACAGCACCCATCAGCGGGGCCAGCACGGCCACAATTTTCAGCAGCGTCCACAGCACAGGCCAAACGATGGTCGCCCACCAGCCGAATGCGAACAAATCATGTCCGCCGTTGTACAGCATGTCGATCATGCAGAGGCTCCTTCGGCAGCACGACGGGCATCAGCCGTAAGTTGTAACGAAGCGGCTCGGCGCACCAGCCCATCCAGTTGATAGATGCTGGCCACGACCGGTGCCGCCTTGGCGGGAGTCAGATTCGGGGTGCTGATGCTGGCAGCGTTGTTCAGCTTTTCAGCAGGCACATGCGTCGCATCCGCCAAAGAGGCACAGCGCATATGCGACAGCACGTCTTGCGTGGAGTCAAAGTCAAATCCTGGCAGACCCAGCAAGTTGGCCAAGACACGCAACACTTTCCAAGCTGGACGGGTGTCACCTTGGAGCTTCACCACTGCATGGAAACTTTGCAGCAAACCTTCCGCATTCACGAAAGTGCCTGATGTTTCAGTGAACGGCGCAATGGGCAGCAGCACATCGCTGTAAGCCATATTGGCCTTGAACGGGCTGAGTGTCACCACCATTTCGGCCTTGTTCAGACCCGCCACAGCGGCAGCACCTGCAGCAGAATCAAACTCTGGCTCAGTGTTCACCAGCAGCACGGCACGCAGGTCGCCCGCCAGCATTTGAGCGGCATTCAAACCACCCTGCCCCGGCTGAGCATGAACCAATTGCGCACCAACCGTGTTAGCAGCTTCAGTCAAATAACCAACGCTGGCACCGGTTTGCTCAGCAATCCAATTGGCCAGAGCCAGCAGACTGGAAGCGTGTTCGTGGTGCGCTGCGGCATTGCCCAGCAGCACAGCCTTGCGATCACCGCCCAGCAAAGAGCGGGCGATGGCTTTTGCCACATCGCTTGCTTGACCTGCGACAGGTGCGGGCACCGACTTTTCAGCAGCAATCGCAGCAGCGATATCGGCCAAGGCCTGCACCCAAGTGGCTGAATCAGCCAACAGCGTGTTGGCGACAGGCATTGCCCAGTCTTCGCTGGCGGCATTCAGCACATTCACAGCGCAACCACGACGCACGGCTTGACGCACGCGCTGGGCAAACAGGGGGTGATCCTTGCGAAGATTGGAACCAATCACCAGCACACGTTGCAGTTGCGACAGTGCCGCAATCGGCATACCCAACCACTGAACGCCCTTACCGGGTGTGAAGTCAGCATTGCGCAGACGGTAGTCGATGTTCTCGCTGCCCAAACCGCGCATCAAGGCACCGGCCAAGTACAGCTCTTCGAGCGTGCTGTGCGGGCTGACTAAAGCACCGACCGCAGCGGCACCACGCTCAGTCTTGATTTGCTTGAGACCATTGGCCACGTATTCCAGCGCAGTTTGCCAATCAACCTCCTTCCAGACACCGCCTTGCTTGAGCATGGGCTGGGTCAGTCGGTCAGAGCTGTTCAAAGCTTCGTAAGAATAACGATCTCGGTCAGCAATCCAGCACTCATTCACGGCTTCATTTTCCAAGGGCACCACGCGCATCACACGGTGATTTTTAACTTGGACGATCAGGTTGGAGCCTGTGGAATCATGCGGGCTGACCGACTTGCGACGCGACAATTCCCAAGTACGGGCGCTGTAGCGGAAAGGCTTGC
>CALMOI010000293.1 GCA_937871735.1 uncultured Comamonadaceae bacterium | reverse complement strand
ACCTAGATGCCTATATATCAGCAGTCAACCGGCTCCCTATGCTGAGCAGTGAGCAGGAGTACAACTTTGCACGCCAATTTCGCTCGGGGCAGGACTTAGAAGCTGCGGGTAAGTTGGTGCTGTCGCACTTGCGCTTGGTGGTGTCGGTGTCGCGCCAGTATCTGGGTTACGGCTTGCCGCACGGTGATCTGATCCAAGAAGGCAATGTGGGCTTGATGAAGGCCGTGAAGCGTTTTGACCCCGACCAAGGTGTGCGCTTGGTGAGCTACGCGCTGCACTGGATCAAGGCTGAAATCCACGAATACATCCTGAAAAACTGGCGCATGGTGAAGGTGGCAACCACCAAAGCCCAACGCAAGCTGTTTTTCAATCTGCGCTCGATGAAGCAAGCGTTCAAGGCGAATGCCGAAGAAGCCACGCACCGCGATTTGCTCAACGCACACGAGATTGATGTCGTGGCGCACCAGCTCAACGTCAAGCGCGAAGAAGTGATTGAGATGGAAACCCGCATGTCCGGCGGCGATGTGCTGCTGGATCCCAGTCCGTCCGACGATGGTGAGCAAGCGTTCGGCCCGATTGCCTATCTGTCCGACACCAACCACGAACCCACTGCCGTGATCGAAGCACATCAGCGCGATTTACTGGCAACCGATGGCATCACCAGCGCACTCGAAGCACTGGATGCACGCAGCCGCCGCATCGTGGAAGAGCGCTGGTTGAAGGTCAATGACGATGGCTCTGGCGGCATGACGCTGCACGACTTGGCCGCCGAATACGGGGTCAGTGCCGAGCGTATCCGCCAAATTGAGGTGGCCGCCATGAAGAAAATGAAGAAGACGCTGGCAGCCTACGCATGACGACTGACGTGTCCCGCCGCGCCGCGTTGTGCGCAGCATTGAGTGCGACATCCTCTTGGAGTTGGGCCGCAGCAGCTGGCGCAGTGAGCCCAACTTGGCCCACTCAGCCCCTGAAAATCATGGTCGGCTTTCCTGGTGGCTCATCGCCGGATTTGGTGGCACGCGCCTTGGCCGAGCCGCTGTCACGTGCCTTGGGCCAGCCGGTGGTGATTGACAACCGCGCGGGTGCAGCAGGCAACATTGCCGCGCAAGCGGTGGCACAGGCCACCGACCAACACACGATAGGGTTGATGATCAACGGCAACCTGACCATTGCCAAACTGCTCAACCCGAAGACCGGCTAC
>CALMOI010000292.1 GCA_937871735.1 uncultured Comamonadaceae bacterium | reverse complement strand
ACATCTGGGACGGCCCCGAGGGTGCGCGTGTTTTTGAATACAACCGCCAGCCCGCCGGGCAGATGAACTACATGATCACCGTGGGCGCTGATGGCCGCATGGTCAGCGTGCGCCAAGTGCTGACCCCGGCCAACTTCGCCCGCATCCAGCCCGGCATGAGCATGGAAGAGGTGCGCAAGCTGCTGGGCAAGCCCGCCAAAATCACGCCCTTTGCCCTCAAGCGCGAGGTGCATCACGACTGGCGCTATTTGGATGCGCCCAGCACCGCGATGCTGTTCACCGTGGTGTACGACTTGGATTACCGCGTGCTGCGCGCCTTCTCGGCCCCAGACCCATCAAGCGAGCGCGGTTGAATCAACGGGCCGATCAGGGCACGGCTGCCGCCAGCGCCCGCGCCAGCGTCGGAAATTGGTCTGACGCGGGCACGGCTTCGGTGAAGCCGCAGCGGCTCGCAATGTCCAGCGGCTGGTGATCCAACCCGCAAATCACCATACGCACGCCGCGTTTGCGGCAGGTGCGCACCAAGTTCATCAGACTGTCGGCCCCGGATGAATCGACGTAAATCAGGTTCTTCAAGTCCAGCACCAGCGTGTGCGCTGGCAAATGGTCTTCCAGCGTCTCGATCAATTTCACGGCCCCAAAAAACAGCGCGCCATACAGGCGGCAGGCCAGCACTTGGCCTTCATGTCCGGCCAAGATGGGGTGGTCGTCGGCGGTCACGGTTTCGCTGCGCGACAGGCTGGAGATGCGGTAAATGAAGGTGACGCAAGCGGCGATCAGCCCAGCTTCCACGGCGACGGTCAGGTCAAAAATCACCGTCAAGAAAAACACCGCCAACAGCGTGACGCGGTAAGGCATCCGGTACTGGCGCAGGTTGATGAACTCGTGCCACTCGCCCATGTTCCAGGCGGTGAACATCAACACCGCCGCCAGCGTGGCCAGCGGCACATGCGCGGCCAGTGGCGCAAACACCAAGATCACCAGCAGCAGCGTGGCCGCGTGAACCACGCCGGCAATGGGGCTGGATGCGCCGCTTTTGATGTTGGTCACGGTGCGTGCAATGGTGCCGGTGGCGGGCATGCCGCCAAAAAACGGGGTCACAAAGTTGGCGATGCCTTGGGCCATCAGCTCTTGGTTGGGGTTGTGGCGGTCGTCGATCATGCCGTCGGCCACGCGGGCGCACAGCAGCGATTCAATCGCGCCCAGCAGCGCCAGCGTCACGGTGGGGATCAGCAAAAACTTGGCCGATTCCCAACTGAAGGCGGGCCACGCAAAGCTGGGCAAACCCGCCGGAATGCCGCCAAAACGGCTGCCGATGGTGTCAACCGGCAAGTCCAGCAAGGCCACCGCCCCAGTCGCCAACACCAGCGCCACGATGGAGCCGGGAATGGTGGTCAACTTGCCCGAGAACTGGATGTGGTTGCCGATCTTGGGCATGAAAAACTGCCACACGATGATCACCGCCAGCGAGGCCACCGACAGTGCCAGCGCCACCGGGTTGAGCGTGTGCAATGCGCCGCCCAAGGTGTGCAGCATGCCAAAGAAGTCGGCGGGCATGGCCTTGATGCTCAAGCCCAAAAAGTCTTTCACCTGCGACAGCGCAATCAGCACCGCAATGCCGTTGGTAAAGCCAATCACCACCGTGATCGGGATGAAGCGAATCAGCGTGCCCAGCTTGAACAGCCCCATTAAAAACAGCAGCACGCCCGACATGGCGGTGGCAATGATCAAGTTGGGCAAGCCAAAGCGCTCGACGATGCCGTACACGATCACGATGAACGCCCCCGCAGGCCCGCCAATTTGCACCCGGCTGCCGCCCAGCAGTGAAATCAGCAACCCGGCAATGATGGCGGTGAAGATGCCGGCCTCGGGTTTCAGCCCCGAGGCAATCGCAAACGCCATCGCCAGCGGCAGCCCCACCACACCCACCGTCAGGCCCGCGCCCACATCGCGCACAAGGCGGT
>CALMOI010000291.1 GCA_937871735.1 uncultured Comamonadaceae bacterium | reverse complement strand
CCGACTGGCTGATCGACATGGGCCCCGAAGGCGGCGCAGGCGGCGGCACCGTGGTCGGCACTGGCACGCCCGAGACGTTGGCGGCGAATCCGGCGAGTTATACGGGGCGGTATTTGAAGCGGTATGTGAAAACGTAATGTCATGACCACTCAACACACCTTGCACACCACGCTGGAGCAACTGTGCCAATCCCAATATGAAGGAACGACAGTCGAGTTCAAAAGCAATCTTGATCAAGCGGAGGACATCGGGGCTTACATCTCTGCTTTGGCCAACAGTGCAGCACTGGATGGACATGAATGCGCCTGGATGGTCTGGGGTGTTGCAGATGGAACACATCGCATTACTGGCACCCAATTTGACCCACTGACTCGAAAAATAGGGAACCAGTCCTTGATCATGTGGCTGCAGCACAAGACTCAGCCCCGGGCTGATTTCAGCTTTCACACTTGTCATCACCCCAATGGCCTAGTGGTGATGCTCAAAATTCACCCCGCCCACAGTGCGCCAATTGCGTTCGATGGCATACGCTACATCCGTATCGACAGCCACAAAACCAAGCTATCGGATCATCCTGGCAAAGAGGCCAGACTATGGGTGCAGTTGGGACAGCAAGGCGACTGGTCTGGCGAAGTGATCCCCAGCGCCACTCTAGATGATCTAGATCCAGAAGCGATTGCTTCAGCCCGTCAACGCTTCACCGAGTACCTGCTCAAAAACGAGCCCGACTCCAGCCGTCACACCCAATTGACTCAGTCAGCCGCAGCATGGGACACGCCCACCTTGCTGAACAAAGCCCACATCACCAAGCAAGGACGAATCACTCGCTCGGCACTGTTGCTACTGGGACGCGACGAAGCCAGCCACCTGCTGGCACCGGCTGACACCAAAATCACTTGGATACTGCGGGATGCGAGCAACCAGACGGTGTCGTCACGGCACTTGGGATTGCCTATGCTGCTGTCTACAGAGCAGGCTTTCCGTTGCATTCGTAACGTCACGGTAGAGCATCTCCCAGACGGCACTCTGTTCCCAGTTGCCATGCAGCGTTACGACAACTGGGTGATCCGAGAGGCTCTGCACAACTGCGTAGCTCACCAAGACTATCGTTTGGGTGGAAAAATCAATTTGGTCGAACACCCGGATCGACTGGTGTTCAGCAACCTGGGGCAATTCATCCCACCCAGCGTGGAGTGGATGCTGGAACACCAATCACCGCCAGAGCACTACCGTAACCAGTGGCTGATTGACGGCATGATCCGCTTGCGCATGATTGACCAAGTTGGTAGTGGGATTCGGCGCATGTTCCAGACTCAGCGTGAACGCTACTTTCCGCTGCCAGACTACGCCTTCAACACCATTGGCGCAGAGCATCCCCGCGTAGAGATGACCTTGTCAGGCAAAGTGCTTGACATCAACTACACCCAAGTGCTGATGAGACGCGACGATTTGAGCTTGCAACAGGTCATTTGGCTAGATCGGGTGCAAAAACATCTGCCTCTGCCACCTCAGGCCATCCGTACGTTGAAAACGCTGAAGTTGATTGAGGGCCGCAGCCCCAACTGCTTTATCTCTGCCCAAGTTGCACACTGGACAGACCAGAAAGCCAGCTACATCCGCAACCGAGGATTGAACGATCACTACTACCAGCACCTAGTTTTGGAGTACATCAAACAGTACGGCCAAGCCAACCGCAAAGAAATTGAAGAGCTGCTGCTATCCAAGCTCCCTGAAGTCTTGGACACAACGCAAAAATCTAACAAGATCCGTAACTTGCTACAAGCCATGCGCCGCGACCACCTGATTCAGCCCAAAGGGCCACGGTCTGCAACGCTGTGGCAACTGACGGATATGGGCTTATCTAAGCTAGGTTAAAACAGACTTTTCGGGCTTATTTCTAGTAAAGAAAAAGCGTTAAGTCATTGATTCATATATTAACTAAGCTAGCACAGCGCACTCCTTACCTAGACATGCGGCCTGCGCCTGTCTCACTCCAAACAAGCCCATCATGGCCCTCGAAACCGAACTCAAACTCGCCATCGGCGCGCACGACATCCCCGCGCTGCTGGGGCATCCGCTGTTGGCGGCTACGCCGAAAGAGCGCACGCTGCTCAACACCTATTTCGACACGCCGGAGCTGCTGCTGCAATCGCGCCGCATGGCGGTGCGCGAGCGCTGCGTGGGCGCGCAAACGCTGCTCACGGTCAAAACTGCCGGGGTGGTGCAAGGCGGGCTGTCGCGCCGCAGCGAGTGGGAAGCGCCCACAACGCACGGCCAGTTCGACTTTGCCGCATTGGTCGATGAGCCGCAGCTTGCAGCCGATTTGGTGGCGCTTGCGCCGCGCTTGGTGCCGATCTTCACCACCAACTTTGTGCGCCGCACATGGGTGCTGATGCACCAAGGGGCGCGCATTGAAGTGGCGCTCGATCAAGGCGAAGTCAGCTCAGCAACGCCCAGCGGCCCGCGTCAACAGCCGCTGTTGGAACTGGAGTTGGAGCTGGAAGACGGCCCCGAAGCCGCATTGCACGACTTAGCGCAGGTGCTGGGTCAAGCCGCCCAATTGGAACCCGTGACCATCAGCAAGGCCGAACGGGGCTACGCCCTGTTTCTAGGCTGCCATTGAAAAACCCCACCGCGCCAACCACAGCGCGGTGGGGTTGAGGCTGTGAACGCGCTTTAACCGCGTGCGGCTTGCAGCGTGCTCCGGGTCTGTTCGGCCACGCGGCGGGCGGCGTCAGCAAAGTCGGCACCGCTGCTGGCGTACAGCACCGCGCGCGAGGAGTTGACGATGATCGGGCCGGTGTCGCCATCAGCGTTACCGCGCCAGCCCGCCTTGACGGTGGCCGCCGCATCGCCGCCTTGTGCGCCCACGCCGGGAATCAGCAGCGGCACGTTGGGGGCCAGAGCGCGCACGCGCTCGATTTCTGCCGGGTAGGTTGCGCCCACCACCAAGCCGAGCTGGCCGTTCAAATTCCACGGGCCTTGGGCCAAGCGGGCAATGTGCTCGTACAGCAAGGGCTGGCCATCCACCGAGGCCAAACGCTGGTTCTGGAAGTCGTCGCCGCCGGGGTTGGAGGTGCGGCACAGCAGAAAAGCGCCCTTGCCGGGGTACTTGAGGTAGGGCTGCACCGAGTCAAAACCCATGAAGGGCGACAGCGTGACCGCATCGGCCTGATAGCGCTCAAACGCCTCGCGGGCGTACTGCTCGGCGGTGGAGCCGATGTCGCCGCGCTTGGCATCCAAAATCACCGGCACGTTGGGCGCGACGCGGTGCATGTGGGCAATCAGGCGCTCTAGCTGGTCTTCGGCGCGGTGGGCGGCAAAGTAAGCGATCTGCGGCTTGAACGAGTTCACCAAGTCCGCCGTGGCATCGACGATGGCGGCGCAAAAGTCGTAGATCTTGGACGCATCGCCGCGCCAGTGTTCGGGAAACTTGGCCGGTTCCGGGTCAAGCCCGACGCACAGCATGGAATCGTTTTGGCGCGCAGCGGCGCTCAGCATGTCGAGGAAGGTCATGGGGTCGATTTTAGGTGGCGGCCCCGCTGGCCACGTCCAGCGCCAAACACAAATCCGCCCAAGCCTTGGCCTTGTCGGGCAGGTTGCGCAGCAGGTAAGCCGGGTGGTAGCTGACGATGACGGGCACGCCTTCGTAGTGGTGAACGCGGCCTCGCAGTTTGCCAATGGGTTCGCTGGTTTTGAGCAGCGACTGCACCGCAAAACGCCCCAGCGCCAAGATGATTTTGGGGCGCAGCAGCGCGACTTGGCGGGCCAAGTACGGTTCGCACTGCGCCACTTCAGCCGGTTGCGGGTTGCGGTTGCCGGGCGGGCGGCATTTGATGACGTTGGCGATGTACACCGACGTGACGGGCGTGGCCTCGCTGCCCGCGTGGCGGCTCAAGGCGATGGCTTTGAGCATGTTGTCCAGCAATTGGCCTGAGGGGCCAACGAAGGGTTCGCCGCGCAGATCTTCTTGTTCGCCGGGCGCTTCGCCCACCACCAACCAATCGGCGCGGGTGCTGCCCACGCCAAACACCGGCTGGGTGCGGCCTTGGCACAGGCCGCAGGCTTGGCAACCGGCCACAGCGGCTTGCAGCGCAGGCCAGTCCATTTGATCAAGCCCAGCGGGGCGCGGTTGCAGTACCAGCGCCGGAGCCGCAGCAGGGGCAGCGCGGCGAACCGCAGGCGGCGCAGCGGCCACTGCCGGACGCACAGGCGCAGGCGAGCTGCCCTCATCAGCCTGCGGCGGAAGATCAGCGTAAGACGATACGGAGCCATCGCCAAAGTCATCAGGCCACGCGGGACAGTCGTCGTCAGATGCTGGGGCTACGGCGGCGGACGGCGCGGCTGGTGGCGGCAACTTAGTCGCTACGGCTTCGGGTGCCGGGGCAGACGCCAGCTCGGCAACAGGCGCAGTAGCCTGTGCCACCAGCGGCGGCGTGGTCGGCAACCACAGGCGCACGCCCATGTCGGCCAGCATGGCGCGTTGGCGCGCATCCAACAGCAAGCCGTTCATAACTTCAGGCTCATGACGATGGCATCTTCACGCTGACCGTGGTCGGCGGGGTAATAGCCTTTGCGCAGGCCCACGCGCTGGTAGCCGTGGGTTTGGTAGATGGTCAGCGCGCGCGGGTTGCTGACGCGCACTTCCAGCCACAGCCATTCAGCGCGTTGGCCGCGCGACCACAGGGCCAGCGCGTCCAGCATCACCCGCGCCCAGCCTTGGCGCTGGTAAGCCGGGGCCACGGTGATGTTGAGCAAATGCACTTCGTCCACGCCCTTCATGGCGATGAAGTAGCCCAGCAAGGTGTCGCCCGCCATCAGCAATTGCGCTTGGTAACCGCTGGTCAAGGTGTCGAGAAAATTGTGGCGCGACCACGGGTGGCTGTAGGCGATGTTTTCGATCAGCAGCACGTCGCTGATGCGCTCGGGCGTGAGCGGCTCAAAGCGCGCTTCCAGCACGTGGGTGTGCGCAGGCGCGGCGCTGGGTGCGGGCGTGGGTGCGGGCGTAGATGCGGCAGCGTTCATGCGCGCACCTGGGGCATGTCAGCGGCAGTTGCTTGCACCGCAGCGGCTTTGATGGCGGCGCGCTCGGCGGTGGTTTGGGCCACTTTGTCGCGGATGTAGCGCGGCAGCGCTTGCGCGGCGGGCACGGCCAACCCAGCGGCCAGCAGCGCCGGAGCCAGTCGCAGCATGGCGCTGGCGGTGGGCAAAGCGGTAATCTGCGGGCCTTGCGGCAAACGCGGGCCATAAGCGGCAAAGGCGTTGCCCGCCAGTTGCCAGCCGGGTTCCAGCGTCAGGGTTTCAGGCTTGCCAACTTCCCAATCAGCGGGACGCTGCCATTGGCCGCCCTGCCAGATGCAGCGGGCGCTGTAGACCTCGTCCATGCGCGCATCCAGCACGGCCAGCAAGTTCAACGGGGCGGCGGGATCTGTTTGCGTGCCGCGTGCTTGCTCGGCCACGGCCAGCAAGGTGTCCACCGGCAGCAGCGGCACGTTGGCACCGTAGCCCAGCCCTTGCGCCACGGCGCAGGCACTGCGCAAGCCCGTGAAAGAGCCCGGCCCCGCGCCAAAGGCGATGGCATCGAGCTGCGACAAGCTGAGTTCAGCCTGCGCCAACAAGGCCATGATTTCAGGGATCAGGTGCGACGATGCTTGTGCGCCGCCGGGGCCGGTGTAAGTCCAGACCTGCGCGCTGCCACGACGGGTCACGGCAATCGAAAGCTGGTCGGTGCTGGTGTCAAAAGCCAGAAGGTTCATGGCCCGATTATCTGACTTGGGTTGGCAGGGGTGGCGGCGCGGCGGGCGCGGCTTGGCGCACGCCAAACAAAATGCCCACCGTGACCAGCGCGAGGCCGCCCAACAGCGTGGGCGACAGCGGCTCGCCCAGCAGCAGCACCGCGCCCAAGGCCGACAAGCCGGGCACCAGCGAAGTGATCATGGTCGAGCGCACCGGCCCGAAATGGCGAATCATCTGCGTGAACGCAATGCCAGAAATCACCACCGAGCCCCAGCCTTGGAACATGGCCTGAAACGCCAGCAAACCCAGCGGCGCTTGCCCCAAGCGGCTGTGCGCCACGCCGGTCAGCGCCAACAGGCCGTACACCGGCACATAAGTCAAACAAGCAAAGCAGGTGATGGCGATGGTGGCGCGCACCGCGTCCAGCCCCAACTTGCGCGCCAGCACGGTGTAGCACGCCCAGCACAGGGCGGCGGCCATGAAC
>CALMOI010000290.1 GCA_937871735.1 uncultured Comamonadaceae bacterium | reverse complement strand
CGCGTGCTGGACAGTTTTAAATCACAGTCTTGTTGTTTTGGTCAGTGACTAGTAGCCACCTTGGCACAGCCCTACACAATCTTGCAGCGTATCCAAGCGTCTTCGTTGAACCCGTAAATCGCACACAGGCGGTGGTAGCCGTCGGCAATCACCACCTTGCCATGTCTACATGGGGTGCTCATGCTGAGGTTCAGGTTGGGTTGGCATCGTCGTGCAGCAGCCAAGCGCGGGCGAGCACCTCTTGGTTGGGCGGGAAAAATTCCACCCGGTGCGGCAGCCACGCGCTCATGAAAAACAGCAGTGCTCGATCACGCCAGCGCAAGTCGCCCAAGATGGCGATGTGGTTCACGTGCTTTTGCAGGTAGTCGTCAACCGGGCCATCTTCCCAGTGGCCCAGCGCGTCTAAGTTGATGAATTCATCTTCAATGGCGATCAGCACCGACAGCTTGCCGTGCGCCTGCATCAGCTCGGCCACGGTTTGCTTGGTCACATCCATCTTGTCGCGGGTGAGCACGCCTGTGGCGCGCACCACCACTAGGCGGTGCTCGGCTTCAAATTCGAGTTGGACTGTCATATCTAGCGTCGTTGGGTTTGTGTGGGGTCAATAGCCTGCCGGATACACCGCCGTCGCGGTCATCACGACAGGTGCGCCGATGCGGGTGCCAAACTGGTTCATGTCTGACATCGGGAATGCCAGTTTCTGCGCTGGCGGGTAGGCGTAGGCGGCGACTTGCGCGGCGGCGGCGCTGCTGTAGGTCACGCCCCACAGGTCAAACACCGGGCGCATGTCGCGCTTGATGATGGAAGAGGTGGCGATCAGCATGAAGTCGTTGCCATCCATGCTGCTGGGGTAGCTGGCGTAGGTGCCAAAGCCAAATCCGGCGGCCACGGTGGGCCACGCGGTGGCGCTGCTGTTGGCGTCCATGTTGCGGTTGAGCAAATACATCAGCGTGTGCAGCTCCCAGCCGTTGCTGAAGTTGCTGTTGTAGTAACGGGCGAATTCGGGCAACTGGCGGTAGAACATCAGCCGCTGGCCGTTGCTGGCGGCGTAGGCGGTGTCTGTCCAGATTTGCGCTTTCATGGTGCCGACAGGGTCGGTGCTGGCCAAGGCGGTTTTGAGCTGGCTGAAGATCGACGGCGTGCCCGTGTTCATGCCCACACCGCGCCAGATGGGGGCGGCCAGCCCGGCGGCGGACTGGTTGTACATCATCTGTTTGTGAATCGGGAAGATGTTGTTGGAGACTTCGGTGGACAGGCCGTCGTAAATTTTCAGGCGGCCCACTTGCAGGTTGTGGCCGATTTCGTGGGTTTCGCCCCAGCCCAGCGGGTCAAGCGCCCAGTCTTGGTCGTAGGGGTTGCCTGAGCAGCCGTCGCCGCAGGCGGCGTAGTTGTCGCTGATGACGTGCTGCATCACGTCGCGGCGGTGCTGCAAGCCGGTGCAGTCCCAGCGGGCGCTGGTGCAGTAGGCGGTGACGGTGGGCGCAAGGCTGAAGCTGCCGCTGGCGGAGTTGAAACCGGCCAGTTCGTAGGTGTCTTTGATCATGTACGTCCACAGGGTGGACAGCAGTTTGTTCAAATCGCCGCCGTACTTGTTCATGGTGGCGCGGAAGTTGGGCAGGTTGGAATGCACCGTCAAGAAGTCGGTGGTGACGGTGACCCAGTTGGTGCTGGTGGTGTTGAGTTCAGCGCGAAAGCGTGTGACTTGGTCGCCGCTGTTCAAGTCGTTGAGCGAGGGGTGGGTGATCACGCCCGCTGCGGTCACGCTGACGTTTTGCACCGCGTTGCCCGGTGCAGCGGCGGCGAACAGGTACAGCGGCCCGCCGTAGGGGCTGGTCAGCGTCACGCTTTGTCCGGCCAGCAATGCAATGCGGGGCGATTGCAGTTGCGTGGGCCGTGTGTACCTGTTGGGGTTGAACACCCAGGTGGTGTCGCGCAGCATGTTCAGGCCCGCCGTCAGGGTGCTGGTGCCTTTGTCCACCCGCGTCAGGGTGACGCTTTGGCCGGGCATGACGTACAAGCCGGTGCTGAAGTCGCGGGTGCCGCTGTTGGGCAAGGCCAGCGTCACGCTGCGGGTTTGCTTGGCCGTGGAAGCCGGAAACAGGCCCGAGAAGTTGCCCAAGCTGGTCGCCACCGCTGAATAGGGGCGGTTGATGTAAGCCGTCATGTCGGCAAAGTAGGCCCGGAAGAAGTTTTGCCCCGAGGTGACTTTGTCCATCGGGTAGCTGACGGCCATGCGGTAGCGGTCGCCCAGCAGCACCAGCAGCTTTTCTAGCGTGTAGCCGGGTTTGGCGAACAGGCCGGTGGGCTGCGCATCCAAACTGCGCAGGGTGTTGCGGATGGCGACGGCGGGTGTGCCGAATTCGTTCATGTAGGCGCTGTCGCCTGAGCAGTCAATGCGGCCACTGGTGGTGCAGCCGCTCCAGGTGGTGGTGAAGCTGCCCAGCTCCAGCCGGTTGAGCAGGGCTTGCGCATCAGCCATGTTGCCGGGCAGCGCGGGCAGGCTGGCGGGCGCAAAGTCCTTCAGACCGTCTTGCACCCAGTAGTTGTTTTGCTGCTGCAAGGCCATGTAGTCGGTCATGCGGCTGGCCAGATCATTCACATCACGGTAATGGTGCAGGTACAGCACCGGAATGCCGCGCGCTTGGGCGTTGGTCACGGCTTGCATGACTTGCGCGCCGTCGTAGGCCGCCGGGCCTTGCTCGCGGCCCAGCACCAGCAAGTCTGCGCCTTGCAAACAGGCATCGAGCGCTGCGCCGTCGCAGGTGTTGTCTTGTGTCAGGTTGGCCGCAGCCACGCCGTTGATGGTGACGCCGGGGTAGGTCGTTTTGAACCAGTTGCGCACCGCTGACTCATGTGGGAACCAATATGTCTCGGTGCCCGGCAAGTGCGCGGTGACGACTTTGAAGCTGGTGTAGCTGGTCTTTTTGGTCAGATAGGCGACGGTGTTTTTAACCACTTGATCCATCGCCGCGTTGCCGCGCACGCC
>CALMOI010000289.1 GCA_937871735.1 uncultured Comamonadaceae bacterium | reverse complement strand
CGAAGGAGGTCAGCTCGCGTGCGTTGATGGGTCTGTTGTCGTTCAGGCGGAGGCTCAGCAGCACGGCTTCTTTGATCCACGAGTGTACTGTCCACTGGCCTACGCCTTCGCGGGTGGCCACGCGCAGCGCGCCAGCGTCGAGCTGTGCCAGCACTTGATCTACCGCAGCGCGCACTTCGGCGGGAGCCGACTTGGCGGACAGGTTGGCGCGGTCTTCCCACGCGGCATCGATCAGGGTTTGGAGTTGTTGGGTCATGACTTATGAAGCCTCAAGGGCTGGAGAAAAAAGTGGATACAAGAAGATGCGGGAAGAGGGCGCTGCGGCCGCTTCAGCCCCGCGACTGGATGAATTGCACGATGCGCTGCGCCGCTTCCAAGCACTCGGCGGTTTCGGCCACCAGCGCCATGCGCACGCGGCCCAAGCCGGGGTTGCGGCCACCGGCTTCACGCGCCAAGTAGCTGCCGGGCAGCACCGTGACATTGTATTGAGCGTACAAGTCCCGCGCGAAGTCGGTGTCACTGCCCTTCCACGCCGCAGGCACGCCCGCCCACAGGTAAAAGCTCGCGTCAGGCAGCGCCACATCCATCACGGCTGACAACAGTGGCGTGACCTGCGCGAACTTGTCGCGGTACTGGCGGCGGTTGTCAATCACGTGCTCTTCGTCTGCCCAAGCCACGATGCTGGCGGCTTGGACGACAGGGCTCATCGCGCTGCCGTGGTAGGTGCGGTACAGCAAAAACGGCTTGATCAGCGCCGCGTCGCCCGCGACAAAGCCGCTGCGCAGCCCCGGCACGTTGCTGCGCTTGGACAGGCTGGTGAAGGCGATCAGGCGCTTGAAGTCGCTGCGGCCCAGTTGGGCGGCGGCTTCCAGGCCGCTGAGCGGCGGTTCATCGCGGAAGTAGATCTCGCTGTAGCACTCGTCCGAGGCGATGACGAAGCCGTGCTCGTCGCTCAGCGCGAACAGCTTGCGCCATTCATCCAGCGGCATGACTGCGCCAGTCGGATTGCCGGGCGAGCAGACATACAGCAACTGGGTGCGCGCCCAGACTTCGGCGGGCACGCTGTCCCAGTCCACGGCAAAGTTGCGCGCCGGGTCGCTGGGGGCGTAATACGGTTCGGCCCCGCTCAAGAAGGCCGCGCCTTCGTAGATTTGGTAGAACGGGTTGGGGAAGACCACCGTCGCGCCGGGCTTGGTCGGGTCAACCACGGTTTGTGCCAGGGCGAACAGCGCCTCGCGTGAGCCGTTGACCGGCAGGATTTGCGTGGCCGGGTCGAGCGTCAGGCTGTAGCGGCGCTTCAGCCACGCGGCGCAGGCGGCGCGCAGGGCCGGTTCGCCCGCTGTGGGCGGATAGCCGGTCAAGCCGGTGTCCAAACTGGCGCTCAGGGCGGTCTTGATGAACTCGGGCGTGGCGTGTTTGGGCTCGCCTATGCCCAAGCTGATCGCACGGTAGGCCGGGTTGGGCGTGATGCCTGCAAAAAGCTGGCGCAGACGCTCGAACGGATAGGGTTGGAGGCGAGAGAGCAAGGGGTTCATGGGGCGCGATTATCCCTGACGGTGCCTTGGGTCAATCTACGGTAAGCACTGTTCGAGCTGCCTGACAAGCTCAAGCGCCTTTTCTACCTCGGCCTCGTAAAGTGGCGCTTCACTGCCATGCGCAGCGGGGTTGAGGACTCGTTCGGTGGTTTCAAGAACTTCATCAATCAGGCGGATATTTTTCATCACTGCCCAATCCGTCTGGGTTAGCAACTGGCGCAAGGCTTGCCGCTTGCTGTTGATTTTTCCGCGATCTGCTGGCTGGAGTGCCTCATCCGCTTGCAAATCCGCTACCCCAACAGGTACCAAACGATTTACCAATTCAGCAGATGTCCCTTCTAAGATATTTTTGTAAAAACGCTTTGGGATGCGTTCTTGTAATTTATTCCTGGCAGCTCGCAGGTTTTCTGTCAGAGATATAAATTCACCAGGTGGCAATTTTTCTTTAGCAATCCACTCACGCAAGCGTTTGGCAGTATCCTCCGCCGCCTTGCGCAAACACACCGCCGCCTCATCCAAGTTGTGGCCATGCAAGTAATCTTCAGCTTTTTGAAGTGGGGTTTTCTCTTCTTGCAGTTCAATTTTTTCTTCTGCACTGCCCGTAAATTTTTGAAATGACCAATCCGTGTGGCGCGTACCAATGCGCCGACGAAATTCATTGAAAAACCCCAAGTCGTGCGTCAGGATGATTTTTTGATGCTCTGCAAACGTCTCGCCCAAGATGATGTCCACCACCTTCATCCGGTTGCTCATGTCCAAGCTGATGAGCAGGTCGTCTAATACCAGTAGCTTGATGGAGGCTTCCTGCAAATGCGCCAAAGTCGCACCAAAACGAATTGACAACGCAAGCTGTGTCAGCTTCGCCTCGTTTAAAAAAGTGTGAGGACGCGCCAGCTTTTGCCCACCCAGTTGAACCTCAAATCCAATAATTGGTGGATCAAAGCGGTGTTCTTTTCGGTCATACATTGAAACTGGCCGACGTAAAATTAGACCAAAATTCACCTCCCTTAAATCACCCGTCGAAAAGTTTTTTTGATAAAACGCCAATGCTTCGGTGCTGATGGATTGCAGCACTTGCGATAGCGCATTATTGAGTTTGGCTGCGTTGGCATCAAAAGCGTCATAGCGCCTTTTTGCAGGCCCAGGAATGCCGGGCGTAAAAGGATTATTGTCTCTCAGTTGCCGCCACAAGCCATCTAAATCTCGTTCAGCCGTGGTGTAGCAAAACGGCAATATTTCGTTTTCAAACACCGGCCACAAGTTAATGGCTTCCGAATTGCGAAAGCTGTAGAAGTTGAACAGAATGCGATACGTTACAAAATCGCTGGCCAGGTTGCCTTTCACGATATCCGGTACTTCTCGCGTGCCGTGCTGGGTGGCCGACAAGGTGTAACGATGGCTGGAGGCATGGGCCGCATCGTCCAGCGTGACGCTGATGTGAGATTGGCTTTTTTCTGCTGCATCGGCATGGACATTGAGTAAATGCTCTGCGCGATCAGGGTCAAAATACTTTTCAACTTCTGGCGTTTCTTTGGCGGCACTTTGCAAAAAGGTGTAAAGCAGCCAGTACAGCGAGGATTTTCCCGCTCCATTGCCACCGTAGGCCAGCAGGTGGCGGCCATCCAGGTTGAAATCGAGATCCCTGAATGCTTTGAACGCTTTGGCCTCAATGCGTTGAATCCTAAGCGTGCTCATACTTTGCCTTCTCGCTGAATGACTGCCAGCAGGTCGGGGCT
>CALMOI010000288.1 GCA_937871735.1 uncultured Comamonadaceae bacterium | reverse complement strand
CAGTTGCAGCAAGCGGTGCTGCGCGTCCACATTGCCGCGCCGCTGCTGGACTATCTGCAGGACTTGATCGCCGCCACGCGCTCGGGGCGCTGGTTTTTGCAAGGCTTGTCGCCGCGCGCGGGCATTGCGCTGGTGCGGGCGGCGCAGGCGCAGGCGCTGCTGTGTGGGCGCGACTATGTGGCCCCAGACGATGTGCAAGCCATCTTGCCGCAAACCGTGGCGCACCGGTTGGTGCCGGTGAGCGATGCCGGGCGCGGCGCGGTCGAACAAGTGCGCGCCATGATCGAAGCCACGCCGCTGCCATGAGCGTGGCCGCCAGCCCCAGCGCCCCAGCACTGCCCCGCATTGCGGCGTGGAATGTCTACGCCCGCTTGCGCGCGCGCTTGAATCGTTGGTTCCAATCGCGGTTGCCGCTGCTGGACACCATGACCTTGGGGCAACGCAACGTCTACATCATGCCCACGCGCCCCGGTTTGATGCTGGCCGCCACGCTGCTGGTGCTGCTGGTGGCGTCGATCAACTACCAGCTCAACTTGGGTTACTTGCTGACCTTTTTGCTGGCGGGCAGCGCAGTGGTGGGGATGCACGTGTGCCACGGCACCTTGCGCGGCCTGACGCTGCACCTGATGCAGCCGCAAGATCACTACGCCCACAGCACCGCCTTGCTGGACGTGAAGCTGACCAACCCCGCCCGCAGCCCGCGCCACGCCATCGGGCTGGCGGTGCTGGGCACCGAGCACTGGGCGTGGACCGACGTGCCAGCCCAAGCCAGCACCGTGGTGCAAGTGGCATTTCGCCCCGAGCGCCGAGGCCGCCACCGCGTACCCACGCTGACGGCAGAAACCCGCTTCCCGCTGGGCACCTTCCGGGTCTGGACGGTGTGGCGACCCGCCGCCGAACTGCTGGTCTACCCCGCGCCCGAGCTGCACGCGCCACCACTGCCGCCGGGCGAACCGCGTGCAGGCGGTGCGCGCACCAACAGCAGCAGCGCCTCAGGCGAGTTTGACGGCGTGCGCGCCTACCAACGCGGCGACCCACTCAAGCTGGTGGTCTGGAAGAAATTTGCCAAAGCTGACGAACTGGTCAGCCGCGACACCCAACACGCCCAGCGCCACGAACTGTGGCTGGACTTTGCCCGCAGCACCGGCTTGGCCGACACCGAAGCGCGCCTGTCACGCCTGTGCGCGTGGGTGTTGGCCGCTGACCGACTGGGTGTGGACTACGGCCTGCGCTTGCCCGGCCAAGTCGTGGCCCCGGCCAGCGGCAGCGCCCACCGCCTGCGCTGCCTTGAAGCCTTGGCGCTGTGCTAAATCCCCTGATTGACCTGTGATGTTCCAACGCCTGTCCGCCCTGCCCCGCGATGCCCGCGACACCCTGTTTTTGCTGACCGTCATCGCCTGGGTGGTGCTGCCGCAAGTCGGCAATTTGCCGCTGTGGTGCAGCTTGCTGGCGGCGGGCGTGCTGGTGTGGCGCGGCAGTTTGGCGCTGTCAGCGCGCCCGCTGCCGGGCAAATGGTGGCTGCTGGGCTTGCTGGGCGTGACGCTGGCCGCCACGCTCTACACCCACCGCACGCTGCTGGGGCGCGACGCGGGCGTGACCATGATCGTGGTGCTGCTGGCCCTCAAAACCTTGGAACTGCGCGCCAAGCGCGATGCCTTCGTGGTGTTCTTCCTCGGTTTTTTCACCATGCTGACCAACTTCTTTTTCTCGCAGTCGCTGCTGACGGCGGCGGCCATGCTGATCGCGCTGCTGGGGCTGTTGACGGCGCTGGTCAACGCGCACATGGTGGTCGGCAAACCGCCGCTCACGCTGGCCCTCAAGACGGCGGGCAAGATGGCGCTGCTAGGCGCGCCGGTCATGGTGGTGCTGTTCTTGCTGTTTCCGCGCCTGTCGCCGCTGTGGGGCATTCCGTCAGACGGCATGACGGGGCGCAGCGGGCTGTCGTCGCAGATGAAGGTCGGCAGCATCGCCAACTTGGTGCTCGACGACAACATCGCCATGCGCATTCAATTTGAAGGCACGCCGCCGGTGCAGTCGGAGCTGTACTTTCGCGGCCCGGTGCTGGCCAGTTTTGACGGCCAAGAATGGCGACCGCTGCCCGCACGCATGGCCTACCGTTTGCCCAACAGTGAACTGGCCGTCAGCGGTGCGCCGGTGAAGTACCAAGTCACACTGGAGCCCAACAACCGCCCGTGGATTTTTGTGCTGGAAGCCGCCGCGCAAGCCCCGAAAGTGCCGGGCTACGACACCATCATGACCGCTGATTTGCAGTGGCTCGCCAGCCGCCCGGTCACTGACATGGTGCGTTACAGCGCCATCAGCTACCCCAGCTTTCGCCACGGCCCGCTCAGCGCCACCGGCAATGCCGCCTACGGCCTGCAAGACTACATGGACTTGCCGCCCAGCTACAACCCACGCACGCTGCAACTGGCGCAAGACATGCGCCGCGACCCGCAACTGGCACGCGCCAACACCGCCACGCTGGTCGCTGCCGTGCTGGAGCGCTTGCGCACCGGCGGCTACCGCTACACGCTAGAACCCGGCACCACCGGCCAGCACAGCGCCGACGAGTTCTGGTTTGACAGCAAGCTCGGCTTTTGCGAGCACATTGCCTCGGCCTTCGTGATTTTGATGCGGGCGCTGGATGTGCCAGCGCGCATCGTCACCGGCTACCAAGGCGGCGAGCGCAATGCGGTCGATGGCTTTTGGGTGGTGCGTCAAAGCGATGCTCATGCGTGGGCCGAGGTCTGGCACGCGGGCGTGGGCTGGGTGCGGGTGGATCCGACGGCTGCGGTGGCCCCGTTTCGCATCGGCGCTTTCGAGCGGCTCCAGCCCCCCGCTGGGATCATTGCGGGCACGCTGGGGGCACTGGGCGTGAGCATGAGTCCCAACTTGACGCAGCAACTGCGCCAAGCCTGGGAAGCCGTCAACAACGGCTGGAACCAGTGGGTGCTGAATTACACCCAAAGCCGCCAGCTCAACTTGCTGAAAAACATTGGCTTTGAGTCGCCCAGTTGGGAAGATCTGAGCTATGTGCTGATCGGCATTGTGGTGCTAGTCAGCCTGTGCGGCGCGGCTTGGACGCTGTGGGAGCGCAGTCAGCACGACCCGTGGCTGCGCCTGCTAGAACGCGCCCGCCAACATCTGCGCCAAGCCGGTTGGGCCGTGCCGCCCCAAGCGCCCCCGCGTGAACTGGCCAAGCTGGTGCAACAACCCGGCGCGCAAACGCTAAGCGCTGCCCAAATCCAAGCCTGGCAAGATTGGCTGCTGCGACTGGAGCGCTTGCGCTACGCCTCGGCCAGCAGCCCGCAGCCGCAGCTCGCTACACTGCGACACGAATTCAAGCAACTGGCCCAACGGCCAAGCTGACCCGACATGACCTCTGCTTCTCCTGCCCTCGATTCCACTGCCGCCACGCGCCCCACCCCACCGCACCGCCCATCGCACCGCACATTGCTGGCCTTGCTGCTGGGCTGCTGTGTGTTGAGCACGCCCGCGCTGGCCAAAAAACCCACCAAGCCCGCCGCCAAGAACCGCCCGTCAGTGGTGGCGCAAGCCGCATCGCCCAAGCTCCCCGTCAGCGCCGCTGCCGAAGAGCTGATGACCATTCCCTACGCAGGCCGCGAGGATGTGATGCAGTTGGCCGACGATTTGGCCGAGCGCCGCAGCTTAGACCCTGCTTGGGTCAGGGCTGCCATCGGTCAAGCGCGCATGTTGCCCAGCGTGCAACGCTTGATGCTGCCCGCCGCAAAAGGCACGTCCAAGAACTGGCCGCTGTACCGCAGCCGCTTCATCGACAACACGCGCATCCAAGCTGGACTGGCGTTTTGGCGCGCCAACCGCGCCGCGCTGGAGCGCGCTGAGCAAGAATTTGGCGTACCGGCCCAAATCATCGTCGGCATCATTGGCGTGGAAACCATCTACGGCCAGAACATGGGCAGCTTCCGCGTGATTGATGCGCTCAGCACGCTGGCGTTTGATTTCCCGTCGGCACATCCACGCGCGGCTGAGCGGCAAGAATTCTTCAAAAATG
>CALMOI010000287.1 GCA_937871735.1 uncultured Comamonadaceae bacterium | reverse complement strand
GCTACAAGCGCCTCTTCCCCGGCAACAAGGTGCGCCTGAAGGGCGGCTACGTCATTGAATGCACCGGCTGCGTCAAAGATGCCGAAGGCCACATCACCGAAGTGCTCGCCACCCTGGTGCCTGACACCAAGAGCGGCACGCCCGGCGCTGACAGCGTGAAGGTGAAAGCCGCCATCACGTGGGTGGGCGCGGCCGACGGCGTGAACGCCGAAGTGCGGATGTACGACCGCCTGTTCAGCGACGCGCAACCCGACGCGGGCGGCAAAGACTTCTTGGAATGCCTGAACCCCAACAGCCTGAAAGTCATCACCGCCATCGTCGAACCCTCGCTGGCCCAAGCCCAACCGGACGACAAGTTCCAGTTCGAGCGCCACGGCTACTTCGTCGCCGACCGCGTGGATCACACGGCGGGTAAGCCAGTGTTCAATTTGGCGGTGGGGTTGAAGGATTCTTGGGGCAAATAAGCCCTGGCTGCGCTGATCACTTTGTGCCTTACCATGCCGGATGCGTTCCATCCCGGAACCGAACAACGGAGGCTCTATGGCCAAAGGTGATCAGCGTAACGAAAAAATGGCGAAGAAACCCAAGAAGGACACTTCTCCGCCCAAGCCTCCTTCGACCTCCGACCGGCCTTCCGCGCCCATGACTGCGGTCATGCCTCGGGGCAAGCTCAAGAACAAATAAGCGCGCAGTGCGCTGTGGTTCAGCGTCGCGATGCTTTCAAGGTGTGGGCGGCATCGTCGTGCAGCTGCGTGGCGATGCGGCTGGCCAGTTCCAAACGGCGCAGCACCCACGGGCTGAGGTCGTCTTCAAACGGGTCGGGCAGCACGGCGGGCGTGACGTTCATGCGGGGCGCTGGGGCTGCGTGGGGCGCGTCGGCTACAGGCTGCGTGCTGTCGCTGGCGCGGCTGGGTACGCTGCTCAAGGTGGCGTAGATGGCGGCAGCGGTGTCGGCCAGCGGGGTTTTGATGCGTTCGGGCCGCCAGCGGCCACGGCGCAACACCAGCATGGTTTTCACCATCGTGAGTTGGGCCAGCAGTTGGTAGCTGTGCGCCAGCAAGCGGCCCAAGGGTTCTAGCGGCGGGCGCACGGCTCGCGGCTCAGACAGCGAGCGCTGCGTGGCCTGCACCAGCGCCGACAAGCTGTCGTAGGCTTCGCGCCGCGCCAGTCGCCATTCCAGCTCCGGTTCGTTGTCTACGGCTTGCAATTGGCCTAAGCCCAGCGCAACGCGGGCATGACGGGCTTGAGCGGCCAAGGTGCGCGCCACCAAAGCTGGGATTTGGTGCCGCTCCCACGAAGGCAGCACGTAACTGAAGGCCCACGCCACCGCCACACCAATCAGCGTGTCGGCAATGCGTTCAACCACTTCAAAGGCCGGGCTGATGCTTGCACTCATCAAATGCGCCTGAAACAGACCCAAGACGGTCGCGGCCACGGCGGTCCCCAAATAGCGGCGCACCGCAAACGCATGTGACAGCGCCTGCGCCAACGTCAGCAAGCACAGCATGGCCCAGCCGGGCCAATGCAGCGCCATCAAACCGCCCGCCAAGATGCATCCCAGCAAAGTGCCTGCAACACGGCTGCGGCGCGGCGTCGCCAACCACCTGTACGTTGCGTTTTTCGAATTCATCGAGTTTGTCCTGAAATGC
>CALMOI010000286.1 GCA_937871735.1 uncultured Comamonadaceae bacterium | reverse complement strand
TTCACCCCGGCGCTGCGGCCCGCCCGCGAGTGCCGCACCAACTGCTCGTTTGTCAGCGGCCACGCGGGCACGGGCTTCATGCTGGCAGCGGTGGGCCTGCTGGGCAGCGCCGCCACGCGCCGCCGCTGGTTGCTGATTGGCGCGCTGGCCGGCAGTGTGATTGGCTTAGCCCGCATCGCCCAAGGCGGTCACTTTGCCAGCGACGTGCTGTTCAGCGGCTTGATGATCTGGGGCTGCAACTTGGCTTTGCGTGCCGCTTGGCTGCGGGTGCGGCTGTGGCGCTTGCGCCGAGCACGCGGGCTGGTCGCGGGCCGGTAGCACGCCGGTTGCGCAACTTCAGCGGCTGTCAGCTTGCGACAAGCGCGAGGCCGCAGCCGTCCACTGCGGCCAAGCCGGGTCGTTGGTGGGCAGCAGCGACAACAGCCTGACCTGCGTTTTGAGCAGCGTGTTGCTGAGGCTGAGCACATCAGCTTGGCGGCGCGCCTGTTGCATGGCGGCAGCGCTCACATCGCCCCAGGTGCGCAAACCGCCTTTGATGCCCAGTTCGGCGGCTTGGCGCGCTTGGTTGGCGGCCAGCACCAGTTCGCGGGCGGCGGCCAGTTTGGCGCGCAGCGCCTGCACGCTGCTCCAGTCTGCGCTGAATTGGGTGTCGATGCGCTGGGCCAAGGCTTCGCGGTCGGCGTTGGCGGCGGTCAGCGCGGCGGTGGCTTGGCGCTCGGCGGCACTCACGCCACCCCCGGCATACAGCGGAATCACCACTTGCACGCCCAATTGGGTGTTGCGGTAGCGCGAACCCAAGGTGTTGGTGGAATCGCTTTCGGCCCGCGTGGAAGAGGCCAAGGCATCTACCGTGGGCCAGTGGTCAGCCCCGGCTTGGCGCAAACGGCGCTCGGCCAGTTGTTCGTTCAGGCGCGAGGCCAGCAAGTCAGGGTTGCTGTCCAAGATGTGGGCCAGCACCGCTTCGGGTGGGGCGTTGGGGGCCGGGGCGGGCGTGCCATCGGCTGCGTTCAGGTTCAGCTGAAGCGCGCTGCGATATTTGATCATTGAAAAGCGCGATATTTGACGGGTGTAAGTTGTTTCGCTGAGTGAAAAAGAATTGCAATCAGCATCGGCTCAAGTGCCCGTCTTTAAACCTCGATGACGACCAGTGGCAAATCGGGCGCTGCACCTTCAATCACCCCTGCCCGTACAAATGCTTGATGACCAGCGGCCACGCTGGTGCCGCGCACGCGCTGTTGCTGCCCTCCTGGCCATGTGACTGTGCTGGCTCCATCGGCGGTATGCACCGTCGTCACGGTTGCAACCATGAGCGGGTTCTGGGGCAGCAGGCCGACAAGCTGTTGGTAGATGTTCATGACAGGTGCCTTTCGAGCGTGACGGTTTGCCGAACCTTCGGCAATGGGGTCTCGACGGTCACAGCACGCACACGACCGCGCCAGCCGCTACTGCCGGTGACCTCCACGAGCTGCCCCACGTCAAGCACACCCGGTTGCGATGATCCAGTCAGCACCGGCAAGCTGATCTCGACCAAGTGTTTTGCCCCAGCGGCTCCCAGCACCGACATGCCGAGCTGGCGCGCTGCGGTGACATGGGTGACACCCGCCATCGTTTGCATATCCGCCAACTTGCTCCCAGCCGTGCCGCTGCGCCTGACCAGCGCCAACACACCCGCTGTCGTGCCGCTCACGTAAACCGCATCCACATCAGGGCCATCAGCCCGCTCGAATGAGCCGGTGATGATGGCATCAGGTGCCAGAGACACGTCTGGCACGGCATCGGCCCAGTCCCAAGGCGCAACTGGGTAAGGGTGGCGCACTTGCAAAGTGGGCAAACTGCGGTGGCTTTGAAGGTAGCCACCTGCGGCGCTGGCAACGGCGCGCACGGTATTGAGCGGCGTGTCATGCACGCTAAGTGCCCCGGCAGGCAACAGCCAGTCGTCAATGCCCCAATCTAGGCCGATGCCGGTCAAGTCCAGCGCCGCCGCTGCGAACTGCTGCGCTGTTATGGCGCTGGTATTGGTGCTGGCCACGCTGCGCGCAAACGGGGCACTGATTAACGAGGTGACGCTGCGCCCCGAGGCACTGGCACCACGCTTGCCGAACTCATATGTGCGCCGCACCTTGTCCACGGCCATCACCCAGTCGATGCCATCGAGCGTGACCCGCACGATGCAAGGCGTGCCATCAACAGGCTGCAACGCATCAAACAAGTCACTGTGGCCAGTAATGCCGACAGACCATCCGAATGAACTGCGGTCAGCCGACAACGATGCGTTGTAGATCGGCAAGGCTGTAGCACTGCCATCGGCATTGACGCGGACGGCAGATAGCGCATGGACAACCATGTAAAACCTCGCAGGAAGTATGTAAAGAGGGGCCAGCACTTGGCCACAAGGGTTAGCCCCGAAGTTCAGGCGCACAGCCCATGCGGGCGGCAGTGGGTGTTCAGACAGCGAGCACACAAAATTGAGTGTTGTGCCGCCCGGTCGCACGGGAATGACTGGCACAACTGGGCGAACTGAACGCCCTGCTGGTGCGCCACCGGCCAACTGCCAGCGAGCGAATGCTGATTTACCAGACAGTCGCGGGCTGGCCCCGCTGCGTCCGTGCTGCTGGCGCTCACGGGCTATGCCTTGACGCTGCCAGATTGAGTCCAGCACACGACGGTGTTCCACCGCCACTTGCCCGACGATGGATGCTCCGACCGCACGGTCTGTCGCAACCTCGAATACGCCAGAACGATCTTGCTGCTCTGGATCAGCGCGCTGGTGGCGAGCGGCGCTGGACTTGCTGATTTGATCTGCGGAGCTGTACGCCAGCTCGACGGCCAGCGGCAGCGGCAGCGCAGGCTGTGTCGCCATGCTGGCAGCGGCGTATTGAGCTGATGCCGTGCGCCACGGCGCAGCGTGACCCCCTGCGTGCTGATGGCCCACATCCCAGTTGCTGGCGCTGCTGGATTCGTAGCGCTGACCAACCTGGTGCACTGCACTTGCAGACGCACCTTGAAAGCGAGTCACGCGGTTGTCGTAAGCCGCAATGACCACGAACACGGGGGCAGCAATCACGATCTGAACCTGACCATCTACCGGGGCCGGAACGCACTGGGCTTCGACACGCAAGCGTGGGGCAGCGACCATTAGCGCCAGCGCAGCGCTGACGGCGGGGATAGTGACGGACTCACCAAAATTGAGATTGACCGCGTTGCCGGGTAGTGAGGTGTACACCCCAGCAAAATCTAGTGCCACCGGGTATGACTGCGTCGTAACTCGCACATAGACACGAGGAGCGGGCACGACCATGCCCACAGCGGCGGCAATAGCTGGCGCTGTGGCTTCACCAAAATTCAACGCAACAGCGCTGCCGGTCGGCGTGAGATACGCCCCAGCAAAATCCAGCGCTGTCGAGTTGATGGGCATAGGTCTACGCCTCGGCCAGCGTCGCAACGGACACGGCGAACTCACCACCGGCGTAGAGCTGCAATGCAGACAACTGCACCGGGGCGTTGCTGCCCACTAAACCGACGGACATGCGGGCCACCAGCACACCGGCACCATCCACAAATTTGGCGGCGTTGGCAGTGCCGGTAGTGCCCACGGTCGATGCCGTTGGTGTACCCAACGTGAGCGTGTTACCCACCACTCCCGCAGAGCTAGGCCGTGGGAATGTGGCGGTGGCCAGCACTGCACCCGTGCTGTCAAGCACTTGCAGCGCGCCGGGCAAGGTGTCGTGGGCATCCAGCGCACGCGTCAGGGCCTGGAGACGGTCGGCGATGACTGATGGGGCGAACTCGATCATGCTGGCACCACCCGGTCTGACACGACCGCGTTGTAGACCTTGGTGTGGTCATCGGCAAACACCACGTATTCGCGCGTCAGATCGACGTTGTTGAACTCGTAGGTGCCATTGGCGGTACTCCACGTTTGCGCGATGACCAGCTTGCTAGCCTTCTCTTGCAGCCACACCCGCTTCGATGCTGCCACGCCATTGACCGTGGTCACCCCCGCTACGCGGCCAGCGCCGCCAAAGTAGATGTCGCGCCGCAGCGCTGACACTGGTTTTAATGCCGATGGTGGCGGGCCGGGCTGTTGAGACGCGGTGTTTTGGGGGCTGTATAGCGCTGGAACTACCGGCGCTGACGCTCCAGGTTGCGTCAGCACGTTGTAATCAACATCTTGGGGCGGATCAAATTGAGCAGCCCAGCGCGATACACCCTTTGTGACCCTCAAACGACGGATGTGCCCGTCAAATGCGTAGGTATCACCGCCGATGTCATGTGGGAGAGCACCTATTGATGTGGGGAACACTGATGACCCTATGTTCACAACCCCAGCAAATCCAGTGGCTGCAACCAGATTACCATTAAGCCATGTGCGCACATACCCATCTCCAATAGTCAGTGCGATATGTGACCACACACCCACTGGCGGGGCCGGGGCTAGGACCATCACATTGTTAGATCCGTTGTAATTGACTCCGCAGACCTCACTGCTCAACGACGGCCTAACCATCAGGTACGCACTGTTACCCGCTTGCGATGCCAAATCCCCTCTGCCCCAAAAAATGATGGATGGGCTGTGCATACTCAACGGATAGACCCATGCATCAATGCATAGTTGATCTACCCCGCCCAAGCTGAAATCCAAAGAAGTTGACGCTACCCCCTCAGTAAACAGGACGCTTGGCACCCCGTCAACACTGGAAAGCGCAACACCGCCTGAACAATTCAGATCGTTTGGAAACCGGCTAGAGTCACGCAATCCAGCCCAAGTCTCCCCCAGCAATTGGATGACAACATTGTCATAACAGGGATCAGCCATCGTTACCTCCAAGGGCCGGTCATGTCGAAGGCGATCATGGCCTCTTGGTTGCCGACATAGGCTTGGCGCAACAGCATGAATTTGCGCCCTGCATAACCGGCCACGTTGTCTACGATGGTCAGATCGGTGTACGGCAAGTTTTGCGGCATCCAGAAAATCCCTGGCAACAGGCCACGAGCATGGGCCGACTCTTGGATCATGTACATGGGCAGCAGCCAAAATGCGTAGTCCGGGCCATTGGGGAACGGCATGCTCCCACGTCCGCTCACACTCTGACCATTGCTCAATTGCAAGCTGGTAGCGCCCCAGCGCACCGGGTTGCCCAGTTGCGAGTAGTCGCGCAGCAGCAACTTACCCGTGCAGTCCAATGAGGCCACAAGGCCGTAGCCATTGAACTGCCCGACATAGCTCAAACCGCTATTGCTGTCGGCCACGTCGTCGGCACACAACATGGTGCTGTAGCCATCAGCCGTTTTAAAGCCGATGGGGTCACCGAAGGAGTAGAAACTGCGTCCACCGCCGGTGTAACTGATCAGCAGGTAGAAGGTGCGGCCATCGCCAATCAGAACCCAAGACTTGACACTAGCACCACCGTCACCAGCAAAATCAGAACCGCCTTGCCGGGCGTGATACCACTTGTGCCACCCCCATTGATTGGCCCCGACTTGCGCCCAGTTGCGGGTGGGCCGCGCCGGATCAAACGGAGCTTGCGCGCCTACCGGGGTGTCGATGTCGGTCATGGACTCGCAAATCCCAACGTTTGCCCACTTCGCCCAGGTTGTTGTGTAGTCGGCACCGCCAGCTACGCCAGCGCCAGCCACTTTGACCGCATCGTCTACGCGCAGGTAGTGCCGGTTGCTTTGCACATCGGCGCTGCGGTACGCCGCTTTGTTCGTGCCGCTGAAGGGTTTATCCCAACCCAAAGGGGCCACCTTGGCACTGATGGCGCTGGTTGTAGTGGCTGGACTTGTCGGAGTGCCAGCCACAGCGAACTGGAACGTGGTGGACGTGACGTTGGTCACTCGTTGCTCGCCGTTGTACGCGGCCTCATTGCAGCCTGCAATCGTGACGACTTGGCCGACAGCGTAGCTGTGACCGGAGCTGATGGTGGCCGTGGCCACGCCGTCGGCACAGGTCAAGCTGTTGACGGTTTTGAGGGCAAAGCCGGTGACCAAGCAAGCATCTAGCAGGGCGATGAGGTCGCCCCAGTTGTTGGTCAGCGACGGCGCACCAGACATGCCGGAGTTGAAGTATTTGACGGAAATCACGGTAAGAGTCCTTGTGGGCAGTTGGTGTTACGGGCGGTCTACATCGCCCCGGAACGCGACGGTGAACTTGTCACTCAGCACGCTGGCCGGGCCTTGCAAGACAGTGCGGACGACCCAAAACGGCGCGCCGCAGGCATCGGTGTTGAAGCGCAAGACGTTGCCTGCGCTCCAGCCCGCGCCGAAGCCCAGTGACGGCAGAGTGAAGTACGGGCTGCCCGTGGCCGGGTTGATCGGTGCGCAGTCGGCAGCGGTGTTGCCGGTGGCAATCTCGCCAACGGACTCACCGATCACACGGAATGCAGTGCTGCCGGTGAAGATCAGCGCCCAGCGCTCGGTGATAGCTCCCCGATTGGTTGTGGCCACGGGGTAGGCCGACTGGTTGAAGTTGGCAGTGATGACCGGCCCGATACGGTCGTCCGACCACTCGCCAGTCCATGTTTGCTGCTCGACCACGTTGTGCGCTCGGGCAAACACATCGCCGATGGGCAACACGCTGGACACGAACGAGGTGTCCGCAGGGTAGTCATGGGTGATCGAGCGCGTGAATTTGAGCTGGCCGCTGATGTCAGCTTGGCTCATCAGCAGTAAATCTTCAATGCGGTGTTCTGCCCGCAGCGGCTGGGTGTAGGCCGTGAGGTTAGATGATGCTGGGAAAGTGATGGTGCCCGCGTCCAAGTCCGTGGTGTAGAGCGTGTCGGCCACGACAGCATCTAGCGCGTCCAGCACGCGCACGGCGGCCACGCGCACCCGGCCAAAGCTGTGGGCCGAGTCACGCGGTACCGGATTGGGCAGCACCAGCGTCTGGGTGTTGTGGATCAAGCACAAATCGCCTGGGCGGTAGATGACCACCTTGCCGTCCAGCGGCAACCGCGCTGTATCTAGTGACAGCAGCGTGGGGTCTAGCGGCAGGTACTGCAAAAACACGGCGTTGTAGCTCAGTGCCGCAGGATCAATCCCATAGCCGCCACTGACCCAAGCAAGGTATCCCGGTGTCGTAGTGATGTCTGCCGCCCGGCTCCAGCGGACGATGCCACGCGCAAAATCCACCGTGCCACTGAAGCCGCCGCCGCTCAGAATGCCGTCAGCATTGGCATTGGCAATGTCTGCACCCACTTGCAACTGGAAAGCTGCCGGTTTGAGCGGCGCTGAGGCCACGCGAAACACGCCCTGCGCCAGCGTCATGCCTGCGGCGCGGTTTTGCGGCGCGCCGCACACCACCACGGTGTTGTTGCCGGAGGCTGTTGGCAAGGCAGTCAGCGTGATGACACCCAGCGAGTTGGCTGTGCCTGCATGGGCCACGGTGGCCGTGCCTGCGGCGGTATCCCAGCCCTTGCGCAGCACGCCACTTGCGGCGCTGTAAACCTCCCCGGCCACAGTGAACAGCAGACCGCTGTCCATAACCGATGTGCCGCTGCTCACAGGCAGCAGCAGTTGCCAAATTGGCGTGATGTTCACAGTTTGAGTCGTGGTGGATGCACCCGCCGCATAGTCAATGGCTCCGCCCGATGTTCGTAGCTCGACAGCGACACTTTGAAACTCACGTGACAAGTAATACGCACCAGATGCGCTTTGGTGAACTATCGTTTTGTACGCGCCGAGAGCGGCAGATTTGCTCAATGCCACTGCCCCGGTGACGTAGTCAATCGTACCGACGGCGGCAGTATGTCCATTGCGCAAATCAGTGCCGACAAGGTTTCCGCTGCCATCGTCCACCACGCTCAACGAACTGGGCAGATCAACCCCGGATTGATCAACCACGGGGGCCGTGAAGCGCACGGATTGCGGGCTGACCGGCGTGTGTCCAAGTGTGAAGTTGATGTAGCCACCGGACTCGGAGATGTAGCCAACCCCCTGTTGGTACGCCTGCGCCAGCTCCTCATACGTGATGCTCACCGGGCCATCGGGCAGCACCGCCGGAGCAAATGCCGCCAAAGTGCCAGCGCCACCGGACAGCGCGCCTGAGCTATTGGCCGTGGCGGTGTAGTTGGTGCCTGCACGTGCCCAGCTCACCGTGATGGTGCTGGGTTGAGCGCGGTAGAAGTCCCCCAAATTAGCGGTCAACCGCGTTGGCATGGTGCCGGGAAGCGCCACCGCTGATGCAGCGTCACCCCAACTGAACAAGATGAAGCTGCCCACATCGGGTATTGCTCCCAATGTCAGGCTGTGGCTGCCCGTGGTGTAGTTGACTTGCCCCACGCCGTAGCTCGTGTCAGTGCCGCTCACTTTGCCAGCTGCGTTGTCGCTCAGGTCATACCAGCGGTTTTGCGCCATGTAGCTGACGCTGAGAGTGCCCGGCGCGGGCGGCGGCTCAAACGCCTGCACGAACGACAGGCCTTGATTCGCCGATGTGATGGCCAGCGAGGTGCTGTGCGTAGCAGGCTGACCAGCACAAGCCGGGCGCAACGTGACGGCACAGGACGCATTGCCGTAAACCGGGGCTGCATCGCCCAGCGTGGCCGTGCCCGCGCTGTAGTTCACCGTGCCGACTGTTGTGCCCGATTGCTTGAGCACGCCTGCATCATCTGTCAGCGTCACGCCGCCATGCTGCACGAGTAGCGATCCCGGTTCGATGGGCGTGGGAGTTTTAATGATGCTGCCCGGCCCCAGCGTGCGTGTGACCGCAGGCAGCGTGACAGCAGCCAGCGCCGTGCGGCTGACCGACATGCGCTCGGTCAGCGGGTACACGTCGATGATGGGGCTCTCGACCGTAGCGGCGGGCACCACCGGGGTGTAGATGCCGCCTGCAACGCTGATCGTGTAATCACCAATGGAGCCGGATGTCGCCAGCGCCTTCACGCCGTAGAACTTAGCGCCGACACTCGGGTTGGTGCCGTACACCTGTGTGTACTCAGAATCTACGATGACGCGGACTGCGGGTGGCCCATTGAAATCGTATTGCAGCTCTTGCCCCAACGTGCAGGTTGCCACCGACGCCGTGAAGACTGACACGCTGCCGTTTTCTGTCACCGCAACTTGCTCACTTGCTACAGAGACTTTGACCAAGCGCACGTATTGCTCCACGCCTTGTGGCGTGCGCAGCACGATGCAATCACCAGCGGACGGCCACACCACGCCTGTGAGAAACGACATCAGCCGCACGCTCAGGCTGCCCGCGTAGTGCATGTCGTACAGCCGCCCCGCCAGCTTGGAGCCCTTGACCACGTAGCGCTCGATAGCATCGCGCGCCTTCGTGCGTGTGTCGGCCCAGCCTGCGGTTTTGATCAAGCTGCAATGCACCAGCGGATCAGACGGAGCCTGCGTGATGACGGCGTGTGCGCCCAGAAGCGTGTCTGTGTCGTCGGTGTGTGCCACGCCGAACACCTTGCGCATGGCGATGCGACCGAAGCCACGATCCATTGCGCTCGTGTCTGGGAACAAGTTGTTGGACTGGCCGTCGATCACATCATGGCCGGTCATCTGTCCGCCGCCATCATCGGTGTCGGCCATGACCTCGGACTTGAGTAGTTTGATGTCTGCTGAAAGGATGGGCATTGATTTACAGGGCCAAGAATTTGATGGTGGGTACATGCCAGTCGTCACCGTCAACATCACCGTCGCGTTGGTTGACGATGATGTTGATGGGGCGGCTGTCAAACGCTGGCGTGCGGCTGTGGTCGAATGCGACGGTGTAGGTCTGGCCGCGCAGCACCAGCGCCAGCTCAGCGCCAGCGATGCTGGCCCAGGCTTGCAGCGTGATGCTGTTTGCGCGGCTGATCCAGGCGCGATCTTGCGAGCCCACCAGCGTGATGGGGCGGCCCGCTTGTTTGACCCAGGTGTCGATCATCAGCGCGCCGGTGGAGCTGTATTCGGTCTGCGCGACAACCGGCTGCCAGCTCAGTTCATCCGACCAGTCGAGCTGCTCGGGCAGCGTCAATGTGGTGGCGTTGTACGTGAGGGTGATGGCCATATCACGCTCCTGCGGCCAGCTTGCCGGACTTGAGTGCAGCGATCAGCGCATCGGCGCTGCTTTGGTCGACCACTTTGATGCCGGACACAACGCCGGGGATGTTGATCGTGATCGTCTGGCTGCTGCTGCTGTTGGTGGTGGTCGCGGTAGTCTTTGATGCGTTGCCGAGAGAGTTCACAGCATCCAAAATTACGCGGGCTTTGATGTACGCCTCTTGCGTGCTTTTGACACCTTCTACGCTGTACGCACTCATGTTGGCCTGCATGATCTGGTAGTTCGTGACAGCAGCTTTGTAGACAGCTTGCGCGGTGGCTGCGTCGCTGGCGCTGAGGGTTCCTGCTTTCTTCTTTTCTTCCAGGCTTGAAAGCCCAGTGTTGTCATCAGATGTAGGGTCTGAGCTGCCCAACACTGAGTTGTTTTTTCCTTCACCTGGGCGGGAATACTTGTCGTTGATTGCAGCCAGAGCATCTTGTTGGGCCTTGAGCTGCTCAGTCGTGATCTGCACTTGATCGCCTAAGCTCTGCGTCGCAGCCTTGCCGCCATTCATCGCGCTGACGATGGCTTTGCCTGTGGCATCGCTTTGGATTTCTAGCCCTGACATTGCAGCTTTGGACTTGTCCGCTTCAGTGGCCACACCGCCCTGCGCTGCGATTTGCTTTTCAAGCATGGCTTGGGTTGCAGCTTGCTTGCGCAGTTGCCAAGCGGTGTAGGACTCACCTTCTTGCTGGCCTGCCCGCATGATCGTGTCGTAGGCTTCTGTGGCACGTTTAGCCGTAGCGGTCAGTTCGTCGCGAGACTTCAGGCCAAGCTCTTGGAATGCCTCGCGCAGGCTGTTTACTCCTGGCGTAGCCTTGTCGAGCTCATCATTCAGATCGTTAACTTTCTTGTCGAGTTGATCCAACAGGCCATCCACCACTTTGCTGTCCAGCTTTCCGCGCAGAGACTCAATCTGTAGCCCCAGAGTATTGACGGCTTTTTGGCTATCAGCAGTTTGGATGCCCTTGCCAATGCTGGCTGTGAGTGCCTGAGCAGTGTCAATGCCTTGGGCTTTGAGTCGGTCTAGGCCATTGATCATGGCATCGGTGTCGTTGATAGCGCTGATGGCGGCTTTGCTCATGCCACCTTTCAAGGTGTCAAAGTCCAAGCCAGTGCGGCGGATGGACTCGCGCAAGACGGCGTCGATGACCTGGTTCAACTTTTCGCTTTCGCGGGCGGTGCCATTCAGTGCGGCGCGGGCTTGCACTTCAAACTTGGCTAGGTCTTCGCCCTTGAGCGCTTCCGACCAAGATTGGTGGAAGTCTTCGGCGGTGATCTTGCCTTTGGCGGCCAGAGCGTCCAGCACACCGGATGCGTCTTTGATGCCTTTCTGGCTGGACAGGTCAAAGTCTTTGCCGATTTTGGCGATAGCGTCGGCGCTGTTGGCTCCCTCTTTTGTGAGCTGCTCAAACTCGGCGATGGACTTGCGGGCGGCTTTGCTCAGGTCGTACTGCTTGTTTGCAGCGGCTTCGTCTAGAGCGATTTGGTTTTTGCGCAGGGCGGCGTTCTGCGCCATGATTTCGGCGGCGACTTTGTCGGCCCGGGCGATTTCGTCGCTCTTGTCTTTGTACCCGACCATCTTGGCGATGGTTTCGCCGATGGCTGTGCCGATCTCCTTGGTGTTGGTCAGGATAGCCAGCAGCGCGAAAGTCTTGAGCCCACCCAGGGCTGATGCCCAGCGGCCAGTACTGACGGCGGCTGCTTCGGCTCCGACGGCGGCGGCTTTGGTGGCAGTGGTGTTAGCTGCGATCTGCCCTGCCGACGTGAGCGCAGCCATGCCGGTGGCGGTGAAGTGCTTGGCGAGCTCGAGCGCAGCGTAGGCGGCACCGGCCTTGCCGATGTCGTATAGGTAGTGGGCGACGGTGGGCAGGTTTTGGGCCAGGGTATTGATGGCCTTGGCCGCCAGGGTGCTGGAGCCGGTAGCTTTGTCTTGTTCGCCCACATAGACCGTCCACGACGTAGACAGGTCTTGCAGCGCCCGGCCCACCGTGGGCGGCAACTTGCTGAATTCGCCGGCAACGGTCGCAGCTTGGCCTTGGAGAGATTTGATGACTACATCGCTGGTCAGCGTGCCCGCCTCGGCCAGCTTTCGCAACTCGCCAGTGGTTACGCCCAAGCCGTCCGCCAGCGCTTTGGCTAGGCGTGGGGACTGCTCCATGACCGAGTTGAACTCTTCGCCGCGCACCACTCCACTTTGCAGCCCCTGCAACAACTGAATCATTGCAGCGTCGCTGGCCTGGGCACTTTGGCCGCTGAGCTGGACAGCTTGGTTGATGGTCTGAGTTAGGGCTAGGGCATCGGCTTGCGCGAGGTTGAATTCTTTCCCAGCTAAAGCGATTCTGGTGAACAAGTCGCCCGTCGTGCTTAGGCTGGTGTGGGTGCTGAGAGCGATCTGGTTGATCTGCTCCCACGCGGAGGCAAAGGCTTGACCTTCACCAGTAACCAACTTGATGCGGGCCTGGAGGTTGTTGTACTCGTCGGCGGTAGCGGCTACATCTTTGGCCATACCGGCCAGTCCTTGCAGACCAGCAAACGCGCCATAGATTTTTTGCATCGTCGCCAGTTGCTGGCTGATGGAATCAACTCCTTCGCCAATGGCCCGATGGGTGCGAACCATCTGGGTGCCTGCGGCACTGGCTCCAGTCGCCGCCCCCTGGTAGGCCGGGGCGATGGTTTGCACAGACTGGCGAACGCCCTCCACTTCTTGCCGCAGCCGAGCTTGTGCGGCCTGGGTGTTTTGACTGGATATGCCGTAGTCGTTTAACCGCTGGCGAGACTCGGACAATGCAGCGTTGTGTTGGTCAAACTGCTGGCGTGCAGCGCTGGTGGCTTCGCTCAGCCGTTGCATGTGCGCCGATTGCTGGGCAGTTGGGCCGCTAGTGGCTCCAATCTCTTTGACGTAGTTGGCCGCTTCGGTTTCGGCGGCTTTTAGCGCCTGGGCGCTATCGCGGGCCTCTGACTTGAGACGGTTGAACGCATTGATGGCTGCGTCTTGATTGTCGAGTTCGCGCAATTTGGCCGCAGCCGTTTGAGCTGCTTGGGCCAAGTCATCACTCAGCACCTTGGCAGCATCATCCAAGCGACGGGCTAAGTCCGTGATGGACTCGCGTCCTTGCACATTGGCCTGGATTTTGTAATTGAGCTGCTTGTCGGTCACGTCGATTCCTACAATGGGGCTATGGCACGCTTTATCGTTTTCATCTTCTGCATCGCTTTTCTCCTGATCGGCTCATGGACAAAAGCGGGTATGGCGCTGGCCGTTTTGGGAGCCCTGCTGCTGGGGCTCTATTTGATGTACTTGCTCTTGAGCGTTTTCATCGGGCCAGCGCCGCAGCGCCGCGACTGACTTACGCCAGCTTGATCGCCGCGTATTTGGAGATGCCGCTACCTACCTTGGTCGGGTCGGTCAGCAGCGTGCATTCGATGTCCAGCGTGCCCAGCTTGCCGGTGAGCAAGCCCAAGGTCTTGGCAAGACCCGAGCTGGCGCGGTAGATCTCAAGGATCACCGGGCGGTCGTCGTCGGCCTCGTTCAGCCCTTCGAAGATCAGGCGCAGCTCGCTGCTGGTGGCAGCGCCAACCTCCAGCGACAGGTGCGCGGCATGCTCGCCGCTCAGCCACAGCTTGTCGCCGTCGGCAATGTTTTGGGCGTCGGGCAGCAGGTAGAGGCCAGCGGCGCGCACCTCGTAGTTCCCATCCATCGCCACGGTAGTCGCCGCCAGGGCCGTGGCCCCCTTCTTGAGCACGACGGCCCCCAGGTTGGGCACACCGGCAGGCAGCAGTCCACCCAGCACGGCAGTAAAGGGCAGATCGGTCACGGTGCCTGCGTCGATCTCGCGCGTCAGCGAGCGGGTAGCCCGGGCCATGTTGGTCGGGCTCAGGTCGCTGACCTTGATCGTCAGCTTGCCCGCCTTCACGCGGCGGTGCTCATAGTTCACGCCGCCGCCTTTGGCCGACATGTCGGCGCTCTGCTGCACGTCTTCCTCAAACGTCAGCGTAGCTTCAAGCACATTGCCAATCGGCAACGGGATGGCATCGGAACCGTAAGTTGCGACGTAAAAGCGCCCCGTCATCATGCTGGGCACAAAAACGCGCTTGGAGAGTTCGGTTGTCATGGGGTGGGTTCTTTCTGCTGAAAAAGGATTTCGCCTAAGAAGGCAACGGGGATGTACTGCATCCCCGCTGCATAGCGGGCGGATGGTGGGTTGGGGGCCAGCGTCATCGGCTTGATTGCCGATGGCAGCTTGTGCCCGGCTAGCGCATTGATGGCCCGGGCCGCCAGTTGACCCGCCTTGCGCCGGGCAGCCTGTCCCGTCGCCAGCGTGCCCACGTTGCGCACAGCGGCCACCACAAGCCAGGTCTGCTCCATGCGCCAGCGAATACGCTGGTCGTCGGCCACGCGGAAGTTGCCATAGAGCACATGCACCGCCGGGCTGGGCTGGCTGGCTTCGGACAACGCGGAGATGTCAGATGCCGTCAAAACCCGCACGTCGTTGCCCAGCACGGCAGTCAGTCGAGCCACGATTTCGGGCTCCAGCACCAACAGGTCGTCGGTCATCAGTAGCGATCCAAGTCAAACGTATGCCGGGGCGCACGCACTCGCACTGTCGTGGGCGACGTGGGCACCACGGCGTCTTCAACGCCGAGGCTGGCGCGGCCCTTCATCAGGTCAGCTAGATAGTCGTCAGCCCACTGTGTGCCCTTGCGCAGCTCCTCGGGCACGCTGGCCCCGTACAAGCGGCGCAGGGCGATGGCGGCAACGGCGTCGGGCAGGCTGCTGGCTTGCACCACGTCGGCACCCAAAGGCATCTGTTTGCGGTAACGCATGAACAACAGCGTGTCTGCATGGCGGCTGGCGCGGTTGATGACGTCTTGCGCGCGGGCCAGCGCCACGCCCGCTTGGGTCACGGCCTCGGGGGGCCATGCGCTGGTGTCGGCCCCGTCGGCACGGGCCTGGAGCAGCACGCCGTCAACAAGTGACGATGCGCTGGCGCGCTGGGCCAGCTCGTCCCAGCCGCCGGTGGCGGCACGGGCC
>CALMOI010000285.1 GCA_937871735.1 uncultured Comamonadaceae bacterium | reverse complement strand
TCGATGAAGCCTGCACATTGTTTCCATATTTCAACTATCATTGAAATATGGAAACAATCAACACCGCAATCACCGACGAAGCTCAGACCGTCAAAGCCTTGGCGGCGCTGGCGCAACCGCAGCGCCTGCGCACCTTTCGTGCGCTGGTGGTGGCCGGGCCGGACGGCCTGACCCCCGGTGCCATTGCCACGCAACTGGGCGTGACCCCGAGCGCGCTGTCGTTCCACCTCAAGGAGCTGACGAATGCCGGGTTGATTGCCTCTGAGCCTCGGGGGCGTTTCTTGGTTTACCGCGCCAACTTTGCCCAAATGAACACCTTGATTGGCTATCTGACGCAGCACTGCTGCCAAGGCGTGAGCTGCGAGACGGCAGCAAACGACGCGGGCTGCGGCTGCTGAATTTTTTACTTTCTCTTTGACCTGATCACCATGACGTTGATGACCACCCAATCCCCGCTGAACGTGTTGTTTTTGTGTACGCACAACTCGGCGCGCAGCATCTTGGCGGAAGCGCTGTTGAACCACATCGGCCAAGGCCGGTTCAATGCCTACTCCGCAGGCAGCAGCCCGCGTGAAAACCAGCAACCTAACCCGCTGGGCCTGCAAACACTGACCCACGCGGGCATCAGCACCGCCGGTCTGCGCAGCAAAAATTGGGATGAATTTGCCGCCCCCGACGCGCCGCACATGGACTTGATCGTCACCGTCTGCGACAACGCGGCGGGCGAGGTCTGCCCGTTTTGGCCCGGCCACCCGGCCACCGCACACTGGGGTTTTGCCGACCCATCAGCCGGTGATGCGCCTGATGACGTGAAGCTCGAAGCCTTTCGCCAAACGCTGTACGCCATTCACCGCCGCCTTGAACTGCTGATCAATTTGCCGATTGAAAAGCTCGAACACACCCTGCTGCAAGACAGCGCCCGCGCCCTGTCGGCGCACTGAAGCAGGTCACATCACCATGAGTGTTCAATGTGAAGTTACCGCCCGCGCCAGCGGCAGCGCGCCCATGAGCGTGTTTGAGCGTTACCTGACGGTGTGGGTGGCGCTGTGCATCGTGGCTGGCATTGCGCTAGGCCAATGGCTGCCGGGCGTGTTCCAAGCCGTGGGCCGCATGGAAGTGGCCCAAGTCAACCTGCCGGTGGGCGTGCTGATTTGGGTGATGATCATCCCGATGCTGGTCAAGGTAGATTTTGGCGCGCTGCACGAGGTGCGCCAGCACATCAAAGGCATAGTCGTGACGCTGTTTGTGAACTGGCTGGTGAAGCCGTTTTCGATGGCTTTGCTGGGCTGGATGTTCATTCGCCACCTGTTTGCGCCGTTGCTGCCGCCCGATCAAATCAACAGCTACATCGCCGGGCTGATCTTGCTGGCCGCCGCGCCTTGCACCGCGATGGTGTTTGTATGGAGTCGATTGACCGGCGGCAACCCGCTGTTCACGCTGACCCAAGTGGCTCTGAACGACGGCATCATGATCGTCGCCTTTGCGCCGCTGGTGGCGCTGCTGCTGGGCATGTCAGCCATCACCGTACCGTGGGCCACGCTGCTGACCTCGGTGGTGCTGTACATCGTGATTCCGGTGATCTTGGCGCAACTGTGGCGCAAAGCCTTGCTGCGCCAAGGCCAAGCCGCCTTCGATGCCGCGATGGAAAAAATCGGCCCGTGGTCTATTTCCGCGCTGCTGGCCACGCTGGTGCTGCTGTTCGCCTTCCAGGGCGAAGCCATCTTGCGCCAGCCGCTGGTGATTGCGCTGCTGGCGGTGCCAATTTTGGTGCAGGTGTTTTTCAACTCGGCGCTGGCCTATGGGCTGAACCGCGCGGTGGGCGAGCAGCACAGCGTGGCCTGCCCTTCGGCGCTGATCGGGGCTTCCAACTTCTTTGAGCTGGCGGTGGCAGCGGCGATCAGCCTGTTCGGCTTCAACTCCGGCGCGGCGCTGGCCACGGTGGTGGGCGTGC
>CALMOI010000284.1 GCA_937871735.1 uncultured Comamonadaceae bacterium | reverse complement strand
GTTGATTGGGCCGCAGCAGGTCATCTGGAGCCAATCCACCCACCCCGAACATGCCCTGCGCGTCGCCACCGATGGCCTGCGCCCGTTTGCGGTGGAGGCGGTGCAGTAATTCAATGCAGCCCATGCAGCCAACGCAGCGCGGCTTTACGCTGATTGAGGTGCTGGTAGCGCTGGCCATCGTGGCGATTGCGCTGCTGGCCGGCTTGCAAGCCACCAGCGCCCTGACGCGCAACGCCGCGCGCCAAGCCGATGTGCTGCTGGCGCACCTGTGCGCAGAAAACACCCTCGTCAATATCCGCCTCGCGCCGCAGATGCCGCCGGTGGGCGACAGCACGCACAACTGCGAGCAGGCCGGGCGCACGCTGAGCGTCAGCTTGGTGGTGCGCCCCACGCCGAACCCGCTGTTTCGCCGCGCCGATGCGCAAGTCTTCGATGGCGAGCTGCCAGTGCTGCGCCTGACCACCATCGTCGGACGGCGTTGAGCATGGCCCAGCACCCATTGGTCCGCCAACGCGGCTTCACGCTGATCGAGCTGCTGGTAGCGCTGGCGGTGATGGCGCTGCTGGCCATCGTCAGCTGGCGCGGGCTGGACGGCATGGTGCGCGCGCAAGAACAAACCCGCCAGCGCGGCGATGAGCTGCTGGTGCTCCAAGCGGCATTGGCGCAGTGGGGCGCTGATCTCGATGCCGTGCTGCCGCTGGCACACACCGTGCCGCTGGACTGGGATGGCCAAGTGCTGCGCATCACCCGGCGCAGCAGCGCCGTGCCCGACCCCGGCGCGCTGGTGGTGGCGTGGGCGCGGCGCAACGTGCAAGGTCAAAGCCAGTGGCTGCGCTGGCAGTCGCCGCCACTGCGCACCCGCGCCCAGTGGCAGCAAGCGTGGCAGCAAGCCGCCATCTGGTCACGCAACCCGAGCGACGCCGATCAACGCGTCGAAGTGGTACTGATGCCGCTGACCGACTGGCAGATTTTTTATTACCGGGGCGGCGCTTGGAGCAATCCACAGTCCAGCAACGGCAACTCAGCGGATACCGCTGGAGCCGGCGCAGAAGCCATCCCCAGCGCCAGCATTCCAGATGGCGTGCGGCTGCAGCTAGAACTGCCGCCCGGCCAAGCGCTGGCGGGGCGCCTCACGCGCGACTGGGTCAATCCACTGCAAGGCGGCGGCAAGTCATGAGCCGCATACCAATACGCCAACGCGGCGCCGCACTGCTGGCCGCCATGCTGACCGTGAC
>CALMOI010000283.1 GCA_937871735.1 uncultured Comamonadaceae bacterium | reverse complement strand
TGGGAAGACAAGTTTTCTTACCATGTGCTCTCGCACACTGACCTGTCGCGCGAAAGCGGCAAAGTCGGCGATTTGGAGTTGAGCCAGCTCAACTGGGGCAATTACGACCTCGTGGTGATCGACGAATCGCATAACTTTCGCAACAACGTCAAAGGCAAACGCGACACCGACGGCACCGTCATCAAAAAAAGCCGCTACGAACGGTTGCTGCAAGACATCATCCAAAAGGGCGTGAAAACCAAAGTCATGCTGCTGTCGGCCACGCCAGTCAACAACGATCTGAAAGACCTGCGCAACCAGCTCTATCTGGTCTCAGAAGGCAAAGACCATGCGTTCATGCAAAGCACCGGCATTGCCAGCATCAAACACACATTGGATGCGGCGCAAAAAACCTTTAGCGAATGGGCCCAACACACCAGCGAGCGCAACCCCAAAGACCTGATGGATCGTTTGCCCGCAGGATTTTTCACACTGCTTGACGAGTTGACCATTGCCCGCTCGCGCAAGCACATTCAAAAGTATTACCAAGCCTCAATGGCGCAAATCGGCCAGTTCCCCAAGCGGGCCAAGCCGATGTCGGTGTATGCCGACATCGACACCAAAGGACGTTTCCCCACTTACGACAAGCTGAACGAAGAAATTAATAAATACCAGCTTTCTTTGTTCAAACCGTCGATTTATGTACGGCCACAGTTCAAAGACCAGTACCAAGGCGAAGCCAATGTGCGCAACTTCAGTCAAGAAAAGCGCGAGCAATTTTTTTTTTTTTTTTTGAAGGTGAACTTCTTGAAGCGGCTGGAAAGCTCGGTCAAATCGTTCGCCATCACGATGGAACGAACGGTGGACAAAATTGAAGACCTTGAAGAGCGCCTAAAAGGTTATCAACAATTGCGCGACGGCAAAGCCGAAGACCTGCAAGCCACCCTGTTTTTGATGGAAGCCGAAGAAGACGAAGAACTGCGCGAAGCCTTTGAAGTGGGCAGCTTGAAATACCGCATGGAGCACATGGACGTGGATCGCTGGCTGGCCGACTTGGCTGCCGACAAGCGCCAACTGTCCATGCTGGCCGAAAGCGCGGGCGGCGTTGGCCCCGAGCGCGATGCCAAACTTGCCACACTCAAAACCATTATCGACAAGCAAGTCACCCAGCCCGGCACCAACCAACACGGCGAAACGAACCGCAAGGTCATTGTTTTTTGCGCCTTTGCTGATACCGCCACCTACCTGTATGAGCAGCTTGAAAGCTGGGCCAAGCAAACGCTCAAAGTGCATATCGCGCTGGTGTCGGGTGGTGCGCGCCCCAACCGCAGCACCTTTGGCGCGGCTGACTTCAATCAGATATTGACCAACTTTGCGCCCCGCGCCAAGCAGCGCCACAAAATGCCGCAAATGCCGCAAGACGGCGAAATCGACATTTTGATTGCCACCGACTGCATCAGCGAAGGCCAAAACTTGCAAGATTGCGCCCTGTTGGTGAACTACGACATCCACTGGAACCCGGTTCGCATTATTCAACGCTTTGGCCGGATTGACCGCATTGGCAGTTTGAATGACAGCATTCAACTCATTAACTTCTGGCCCACGCCGGATTTAAATAAATACATTAACCTGAAAAACCGCGTCGAAGCACGCATGGCACTGGTCGATATTGCCGCTACCAACGAAGACAACGTACTGACTCATAGCGAGCTGGAAGAGCTGATTCACCAAGACCTGAAATACCGCGACAAGCAACTGATTCGCCTCAAAGACGAAGTGCTGGACTTGGAAGACTTCAACGAATCAGTGGCTCTGAACGAGTTCACGCTTGACGATTTCCGCATGGACTTGAATAACCACCTCGCAGCCAACCACACGCTGCTGGAGCAAGCACCTTATGGCCTATATGGCGTGGTGCCCAGCACGACGGGCGCGGGGGCCATCAAGCCCGGCGTGATTTACTGCCTGCGTCAGCGGCACCCGCCCGTGCTAGGTCATGAAACCGTGAACCCGCTCAGTCCGTACTTTTTAGTTTATATCCAGGCCGACGGTGCGGTGCGCTACAACTTCAGCGCGCCCAAACAGGTGCTCGACATTTTCCGCGCCCTGTGCCAAGGCAAAGCCGAACCTTATGCCAAACTGTGCCAACTGTTTGACACCGAAACCCAGCACGGGCAAAACATGAGTGCTTATTCGGCCCTGCTGGACAAAACCATCGCCGCCATCGTAGCCCAATTCAGCCGAAAAACCGCCGCCAATTTATTCAGTGGACGAGGCGGCAAGCTCACGGATGCCACCAAGGCACTGAAAAGCAACCACGA